>NZ_JAUBQE010000002.1:0-257284 GCF_036701115.1 Microcoleus sp. Pol1C5
CGCCATTTTTATCAACGGGGGATGAAGGCTCTCGCCCAGATTCTATCTAGCTCCTGACCGCCTTGTCACCCCCCCAGGTTGGAAACCAACGTTAAAGTGAACCATATTTATTGGTTATTAGTCAGGGTAATCGCATCTAATTTGGTATAAATTGTACTTGACAAATGACAGAAAATGGACGCGCCAGAGGCAGGGTTGCGGTGGAGACGCGCTCGGCGACCAACAAGCAGTTAAACTGGGAATGGACTGCCGGCAGGTATTCCTCACTCAAGCAGATGGAAAAAGGCGGCCGTTAAATCTACCGGCAACGGAACATTGTTGAACGTGCTATCAACCTACTCAACCAAGGGAGTCCGATCGCTATTCGATATGATAAGCTGGCTGCCAATTATACAGCCATAATTACGATCGCGTGCATTCTGTTGTGGTTATAGTTTGAAAACGCGCCCTAGGCAAGAGTACGTGATGGAGATACATCAACTAAGTGGAACCGCAGCGATCGTGCTTAGGTGGCTATCAGCATCATACTCAATTTTCATTCCTTAGTTTACGAGCTGCGCTTGAATGATACTGTCAAATGTTTAAAAAATTTACCTCACCATTATACCTTAATTAAGATGTGATTACCCTGTAATATCTCTGAGTGTTTTTTTATTCTTTCTTTTCTGGGGTCGTTCAAATTGGCAAAATTTTATAAAAAACTGGCATTTAAGATATTCACCGAAGGCAATGAATCTGTTTGTTTTGCTTGGTGATTTAAAGTTTAAGTAAAACCTTTTTCCATTGATAGCACCCATAAACTAGAATAACTAGATAGAAATTTATTCGGATTTAACTGTAGCATATTTTGGGTTGAAATTAATAGGGGTTTACCCTGGATCGTAAAGCCAGGATTAGGCAGCAGTTAAATCTGTCTGCCTACCCTCCTTAACTTTTGTAACATTTTCGTAATTTTTCACCAATGGGAAAACCCTGGTAATGAAGATTTGGAGGCTCTGCCTCCCTATTGTTTTCTCCTTTTAATCGAGGATGTGCCTCCTCCAAAGGCATTCCCAGGCAGAGCCTGGGAACGATTGGAATAGTCATTGGTCATGCGTTAATTTCTACTAACTAATAACTAATAACTAATTACCCCTTTTTTACAGCTTTTGGAACACTGCGAACATCGGCAGATACATCGACAGCAAAATCGAACCTACGATACCACCGACGACAACAATCATCAGAGGTTCTAGCATACTGGTAAGTCCTTTTACTGCTTCTTCAACTTCCGTTTCGTAGAAAGCGCCAACTTTCATCAGCATCTTGTCAAGTTCCCCTGTCTCCTCACCAATTGCCATCATTTGGATGGCCAAAGACGGAAAAACAGCTTGTTCTTGCAAAGCAATACTGATCATGCCACCGCTTTGAATTTCCTGCCTGGCATATTCGATCGCATTCGATATCGCCTGATTCCCCGCGACATCTCGCACAATTTCCAAAGAATTGAGAATCGGCACGCCCGATCGCGTCAGCGACCCAAATATCACGCAAAACCGAGCCACAGCAGATTTTTCGATTAAATCTCCAAAAATCGGCAACTTCATCGCAATCCTATCAATTTGTAGGCGACCTATGGGAGTTTTGTAGTACATATCGAAGGCAATTTTTAGCGCTATAATTACCCCAATAACTGTTATCTGTTGGATAGGAGGCCAAGCCGTACAAAATGTACTAATTGCCAACATCATCAGCGTAAAAGCTGGCAAATCTGCACCAATATCCTTAAAGATTTTAGCGAAAGTTGGCAGCAAGAATATAGTCATTGCGAAAAAAATAACGATCGCAATAAAGAACACAGTCTTCGGATAAGACATTGCCGAATTAATTTCAGCCTCCGTCTTGTGATTTTTTTCCATCATCACCGCCAGACGGTCTAGGGTTTCATCTAGCACACCCCCGACTTCTCCCGCCGCCACCATACTGATAAACAGTTGGTCAAAAACATCAGGAAACTTAGCCATCGCCTCTGCCAAGTTTATCCCCTCCTGCACGTCAGCATTCATGCTCCTGAGCGCTCGCTTCAGCTTAGCATTAGAACACTGCTCGTGCAGCACAGAAAGGCATCTCACGATCGCCACCCCTGCATTAAACATAGCCGCAAACTGACGAGCAAAAATAGCCATATCCTTAACAGTAAGACTGGTAAGGTTATACTCTATTTGCTCCTGAATTTTACTGAAATCAAAGCCACCTTTCGGTTTTTCGCGGATAACGTTGGTAGCCACAGCTCACCTCTGAAAATTTATTAAAATTTATGACTCATCAGTCATCAGTCATCAGTTCTTTCTACGGACTCCAGACTAATGACTGCTGACGGAATTAATGAGCTTTTACCGGGGCGCCACCAACAGGTGCCGGGCCGATTAAGCGTTCGAGTTCATCAGCCTTAGAAGCCTTGGCCATTGCCGATTCCCAAGTGACTTTACCGCTCTTGTAAAGTTCAGCGAGGGCCATTTCCATCGTCCTCATACCCAATTTTGCCCCCATTTGGATTTGGGAGTAAATCATCGGAGTTTTGCCCTCCCGGATCAAGTTAGCCATAGCTGGAGTATTTACCATGATTTCCATAGCGCAGCAGCGGCCGCCCCCAACTTTTATTACCAAATTTTGGCTGCAAATTCCCACCAAAGAGTTAGACACCTGGGCGCGAACTTGGGGTTGTTGAATGGGCGGGAACACGTCCAAAATCCGATCGATCGTTGCAGCCGCAGAATTAGTGTGCAACGTTCCCATCACCATGTGACCCGTTTCCGCAGCCGAAATTGCCAGACCGATCGTTTCCAAGTCCCGCATTTCCCCCACCAGAATTACATCAGGATCTTCGCGCAAAGCAGCTTTCAGCGCATTAGCAAAGCTCTTAGTATCTTCCCCTTTTTGGCGCTGGTGAAACAAACTCTTGATATTAGGAAACACATATTCGATCGGGTCTTCAACTGTTAGAATATGTTCCGCCCGCGTCCGGTTGACCAGATCCAACAACGCCGCCATCGTAGTAGTTTTCCCGGAACCCGTTTGTCCCGTCACCAACAGCATACCCCTGGGTCTTTCCGTCAGATCCCGCAAAATTTGCGGCACGCCTAAAGCATCGGCGTTAGGAATCTTAGAAGCCAGAGCCCGCATACAAGCAGCCCAAGCACCCCGCTCCCGGTAGACATTGACGCGAAACCGAGCCAATCCCCGAACGCCGTAAGCGCAGTCGAGTTCCCACTCCATTTCCAACTGCTTGCGCTGCATATTGTTGAGCATTTGGAAAATTAGGATCTGCACTTCCTCAGCAGACAGAATGTCGCCGTATTGAGTCTGAGGAGTTAGTTTACCGCTGACTCGGAAGAATATAGGCGCGCCCGCTTGGATGTGTATGTCCGAACCCCCTTGCTCTACCAGGGACTCCAGTACGTCTTCAATCATCAGACCCATAGATACCTCTCCTCGATCGAATTGATAGTTATTGACCAATCTAGCTCAGTTAACAGTCAACAGTTAACTGCTGAATCAATCCACAAAGCGTGGCGTCAAGCAGTACGGACAATCCAGCATCTCCGGCTTCAATTCCGCCTGACAAGTTTTGCAGGTAAGCCCCTGCTTGCGTTTGGCTTTCATTTCCGCCTCCAGGCCTGAGTCTGTAAACGTCACCCGCTCGACTTCTTCAAAAGTAGTCGCGCCTTCCCGCACCAATTGCAAGCTGTAAGCCAACAAGGTTTTCATCCCTTCTTCTACTGCTGCTTCCTTAATTTGCTCTGTGGGAGCTCCTTGAGTGATCAGAGTTTGAAGCCGCTCAGTATTTTTCAGGAATTCGTAAACCCCTACCCGTCCTTTGTAGCCCAGGCCACCGCACTTCCGACAAAGTTGCTCGTTTTCTGCGAGTTCCTTCCTTTCCTCCACGGGTATAGTGTTGGCTTTGTAAACGGTTAGATCAATTTCTTGAGAAGCAGACAGACCGTACTTGCCGAGTTCTGTGGCAGTAGGCTGGTAAGGAATGCAGCATTTGTCGCAAACGCGCCGCATCAAACGCTGAGCCAAAACGCCCAACAGAGCGGCCGAAACCATGAACGGTTCTACGCCCATTTCGGCCAAACGCGCGACCGCCCCGGCCGCGTCGTTCGTGTGCAGCGTCGTCAGCACCAAGTGTCCCGTCAAAGCAGCTTCCAGAGCGGTTTTGGCCGTTTCCTTGTCCCGCGTTTCCCCCACCAGCATCACGTCAGGGTCTTGCCGCAAAAATGCCCGCAGAATGTTGGAAAAAGTCAAGTCTTTTTCCCGAATTACTTGACATTGGGTAATTCCTGGCAAAGCATATTCGATCGGGTCTTCCGCCGTACTGATATTAACCCCCGGATCGTTGCGTTCCGCCAGAATCGAGTAGAGAGTAGTTGACTTGCCCGAACCCGTCGGCCCCGTCACCAAAATCAGTCCGAACGGACGGCTAGCACTTTCTCGCACTAAAGCCAGAGTTTCTTCGTCGGAGATTAACAAACCCAAACCCAACTGAGTGCTGGAACTGTCCAAAATCCGCAGCACGATTTTTTCGCCGTACCGGGAAGGCAAGCTATTCACCCGGAAATCGACCGTGCGTCCCTCAAACACCCGGCGGATGCGCCCGTCTTGAGCTTGTCGGCGTTCGGCAATATCCAGGTTGGCAATAATCTTGAAACGAGCCGTAATCGATGCGACTACCTGCTTGGGAAACCGGAAATACTCTTGCAGTACCCCGTCTTTCCGCATCCGAATCCGCATGAACTCTTCTTGAGGTTCTACGTGGATGTCAGACACCTTTTCCGACAAAGCTTTAGCCAAAATGATATTGACGGCCTTAATTACGGGAGCAGCCTCTGCATCGTCCAACGTGTTAGCGAGGTCTTCTTGGTCGGTGCTCTCCTCTTCTAGCGAGAGCTCGCCAAAATCTCCCTCCCCTAAATCCATCTTTCTCTGTTTTTCGATTTCAGCTTTTTTAGCTTCCCTCTTAACTTGTTCGTCTTGATAAGCAGAAGTAATGTCCTGGTAATCATCCGGCGTAATCACTCGCCGCTGCAAAGCCAAGCCGTGAGGCTGTAAAATCCGCCGCAAATCTTCTATAGCGTTGAGGTTGTCGGGATCTACCATTGCCACTAAAACCGCCGCCGGCTCAGTTTCAGTCTTAGCTACGGGTAAAAACCGACCTTGGTGACAAATGTCGATCGAAATCTTCAACGCGTCGAGCATAACTCCGAGTTGCTCGTTAGACATTTCGCTCATCTCCGGGTCAAATGCTTCAACGCCGTAGACTATCTTCCGTTCAAACATCTGCTGCTTCTTGTAAAGTCGCAGCAATTCTGGGGGTAACGGCTGGCCGGTAAGTGCTTCTAATACCTCCGTCAAACGCTTGCCCGACTTCTGGCTTTCAATTTGAGCTTGCTTCACTTGCTCGCCGTTGACGTAACCCGACAGAATCATCTTGGTGAGAGCCGGAGGAAATTGGCTCACAGAAACTATGGATGTGGAGCGAAGCGGGGATGTGCTAGTCATAAAAAACACTCAATAGGTGGGAAACTCAGTCACAAAGAGTGCTGAGAGGAAAACCAAGGCGGGGTTTTAACCCCCGTATTCTTTGCTTATGGATCAGCTATCATTTTCTTGCTCAATCCCTATCTCTCAAGTGTAAGCTCGCAGCCCCCTCTAAGCTTCGTCCACAAATTGACGAGACCTTGGAGGGATTTGCCGGTGCTTGCAATCAAATCTTGTTCGTTGAGTGCTAAGTTGCTTACTTACCTGATTAACTTGCGGGATACTCTCGTTATAGCGTCAGGGCACATCACTTGGGGATTTCCCGTACCGGGAGAGAAAAGCGGGGCGGGGTGTGTCCCCTTCCCAGGCTAATTCTATTTTCCCAAATTGTTTGCTCAAATTACAGCGCCCGTGGTGGCGCGGTTAGCTGTACTAAATTCAAGATGACCTATGTTCTGTGATGATAGCTTTTACGAAAGCCTCGATCGCCCTTGTGAAATATATTTTGATTAATTATCTGCGATCGCTCAGTGCCCGATCGTCGGCTGCATCAGTCCCCAGGGCAAATTTTGAGCTACTCTAGTTTTGGAGCATTAAATATTACTTTAATTCTTCTTTGGTGTCTGAACCTTTGTGACGTAAGCTTGACGGTTCATAAATGTTGAAAATCAACCAATTAGATATCAGTTTGATCTACAAATAATCACCTCTATCAGACCTGCTAATGTCTCTCATTTGCTTGCCAAGAATTCGAGATTTAAAGCTAATTCGGCTTTATTAAATCAGAAAAACCCCAACCCTAATTCGTATCAAGATTAACAACCTAGTATCTCAGTTACACAAGCACACAGATCGCTACTTAGTCACTCAATAGAACTTCCTTTTTCTCCCAAAGCCTAAAATTTAGTAAATGGTGATAAATGCCAGCATCAGCTTGCAACTAAAAAAGCCTCACCGATAATAATTTTAAGTTAGTATCGTTTTAAGTAATCCTTGAAACATCAAGTTTCTTAGGTGGAAATATTGTAGTATAGCTAACAGCAAAATATACTTATAAAAATTGTGGTAAAGGCGATCGCGTTAATTAAAAATGAGGAACAACCAAAGGTTTGGTTGCCCCCATTGCGGCCATATTATAAGTAAATATCTAGACGGAGCTTTGAATATTTTATGAAAAGCTTTGAGCAATGTCTCGATCTCTGGCGAGTTTGCCTCTTTTCAGATTGTGCCATACACAGACAATTCGAGTCCTCTAGATTTACCGGGTTAACTGTATCTGCTAGAATTGATAGGGTTCTGTCGCGCAGCTTTTATGATTGACGAGGAAAAACAGCAAGATCAAGATCCTAACTCAACTGGGGAAGCCACCCCAGAGGGTGCGCCAATGGCAAGCGAAAATCCGGCGGTCCCAGAAAACTCGAACGAATCGGCGGATTGGGAGCTCGAACTTGCTCGAGCTTATCAAAGTGCTCAGGGCGATCGCACCCCAGCAAACGCATCGGGCCCTACCGTCACCAGCAGTTCAACTAACAGTCCGACTGCCGACGCGGCCGAGCCTTGGAAGAATGAACTGGCGCAGGTAACCGAGGAAAAAGAGGCTTTAAAAACTCAGTTGCAAGTCGCATCCGCTCAACTAGAAGAACTGAAAAATCAAAATCTCCGCTTAGCAGCAGATTTTGAAAACTTCCGCAGGCGTACCCAAAAGGAAAAAGAAGAGCTAGATTTACAGGCAAGGTGTCTCACGATCAAACCCCTGTTGCCGGTAATTGACAATTTCGAGCGCGCTCGATCGCACATCAAGCCGCAAACCGATGGCGAAATGAACATTCACAAAAGCTACCAAAGCGTTTACAAGCAAATGGTAGACGGCCTCAAGCAAATCGGGGTTTCTCCGATGCGCCCCGAAGGCGAACAGTTTGACCCCAACCTCCACGAAGCTCTACTGAGCGAGCCAACTGACGAACACGAGGAAGGAACAATTATCCAAGAACTAGAACGCGGCTACATTCTGGGCGATCGCGTCTTGCGGCACGCCAAAGTGAAAGTTGCAGCGGCTGGGCTATCTGTGGTAGCCTCAGATGAAAATCCCGATAGTTCGGAAGGTTAATCGGGATACAAGCTACTGCATTCCTCAAAGTCACTGACCCCCGAATAGAATTCGGGGGTTCCCAGGTGGCAGACTCACCAACTTCTTAATTAAAGATGACTAAAAGCAGGCCAGCGCTTGATCCAAAAATTCTGAAAAATGTTTTTACCAGTCTTTGATATTGCTTTAGGACATCAACTTTATTTCCTACAAATCTAGTCTGGGAATGCTTGTTTAAACAAGCTGAGTCGTTTTTCCTCCCCCAACCTGTAGTTGGAGGTTTCCAAACATCCCACAAAGTTTTATGAGGCGCTATGGGAAAAATTATTGGAATTGACTTAGGCACAACTAACAGTTGCGTAGCTGTGTTAGAGGGTGGTAAACCCGTCGTGATCGCCAATTCCGAGGGCGGCCGCACAACTCCGAGTATAGTAGGATTCGGTAAGGCGGGCGATCGCTTAGTAGGTCAACTAGCCAAGCGGCAAGCTGTAACTAATGCTGTAAATACTGTCTACAGTATCAAACGATTTATCGGACGGCGGTGGGACGACACGGAAGAAGAACGAGCGCGGACTCCCTATACCTGCATAAAAGGCAAAGACGATACCGTTAACGTGCAAATTCGGAACAAGGTTCACACTCCCCAAGAAATCTCGGCAATGGTACTCCAAAAGCTCAAGCAAGATGCTGAAGCTTATTTGGGACAAACTGTTACCCAAGCCGTGATTACAGTGCCAGCCTACTTCACAGACGCCCAACGGCAAGCTACTAAAGACGCCGGTACGATCGCGGGCCTAGAAGTCTTGCGGATCGTCAACGAACCGACGGCTGCAGCCCTTTCCTACGGGCTGGACAAGCAAAATATAGAACAGAAAATCTTGGTCTTTGACCTGGGCGGCGGTACTTTCGACGTTTCGATCCTGCAACTGGGAGACGGAATTTTTGAAGTCAACGCTACCTCCGGTAACAACCATCTCGGAGGAGATGACTTTGACGACTGCATAGTCCAGTGGCTCGTAGAAGCTTTCCGGACTCAAGAAGGCAGCGACCTCTCACAAGACAAAATGGCCTTGCAGCGCCTCCGAGAAGCTGCCGAAAAAGCGAAAATCGAACTATCAAACCGGGAATCCACCTCAATCAATCTGCCCTTCATCTCTTCTGACGAAAAAGGGCCGAAGCATTTGGAAATGGAACTCTCCAAAGCTCAGTTTGAAAAACTGGTGGCTCATTTGGTGCAAGCGACGATCGATCCGGTGACTCAAGCCCTCAAAGACGCAAGTTTGACCCCCAAAGACATAGACAGGATTATTTTAGTCGGAGGCTCAACCCGGATTCCGGCAGTTCAAAAGGCAATTAGCAAGTATTTTGGGGGCGTTTCTCCTGATAAATCGGTCAATCCCGACGAAGCTGTAGCCGTAGGCGCGGCAATTCAAGCCGGAGTGTTGGGTGGTGAAGTCAAAGACTTGCTGCTGCTAGATGTGACGCCGCTCTCCCTGGGACTCGAAACCTTGGGCGGGGTGTTCACCAAAGTAATCGAGCGCAATACAACTATTCCCACCAGTCGATCGCAAATGTACAGCACGGCGGCCGACGGGCAAACCTCGGTAGAAATTCACGTCCTCCAAGGCGAGCGGGCATTGGTTAAAGACAATAAAAGTCTCGGCAAGTTCCTGCTCAAAGGCATTCCCCCAGCCCCCCGCGGCGTACCTCAAATCGAAGTTACCTTTGAAATCGATGCCAACGGGATTCTCAAAGTGGCTGCTGAAGACAAGGGAACCGGAAAAGAACAAAGCATCCAAATTTCCAATACAGGGGGATTGAGCGAAACCGAAGTCGAGCGGATGCGACAAGAAGCCGAACTTTACGCCGACGAGGACATCAAGCGCGCTCTACTCGTCGAACTCAAAAATCAAGCTGACTCGCTCGTCTATAATTGTGGTGTAACTTTAAAAACCAACGCGCAACTGCTGAGCGACGACCTAAAGGCAGAAGCGGAAACAGCCGCAGCAGCCTTGCGGGCAGCGATGACTAACCCCGACATCACAATCGAGGAACTCACGCCCGCAATCGAATCTTTCAAGCAACTGCTATACTCGCTGGGGACAGCAGTCTACGACCAAGCCCGCAGCGGGGCAGCCCCGTCAGGATCTGTTGTTGAAAGCGAGATGATGTCAGAAGTAGAATCATCAGAACCAGAAGAGGTTAAAGCGGACGACGACAGTATTTTGCTGAAAGAAGAGCCGCTGGTGGCGCCCCAAGCTCCGCCGACACCAAAGCCGGAACCAAAGCCGGAACCAAAGCCGGAACCAAAGCCGGAACCAAAGCCGGAGCGACAGTCAAAACGACAGTCAAATCCACAGCCAAGTCCACAGCCAAGTCCACAGTCAAGTCCACAGTCAAAACAAAAACAGAAGGTTCCCGAACCAGAAGTTGATGATATGAATCCTTTCCTTTAAAACTGAAAAACTAAAAATTAAAAGTTAAAAATTAACAATGAGAATTTTTGATTTTTAATCTGTAATTTCAGGAAAGGTCCCCCGTTTCTTTTTCGTACACTTTTTGTTATTTACCTCCAGGCAAGCAGCTCTATGGCCGGTGATTACTATGAAATATTAGGCGTTTCTCGCAGCGCAGACAAAGAAGAAATTAAGCGTGCTTACCGCCGCCTAGCTCGCAAGTACCATCCAGATGTCAACAAAGAATCCGGTGCTGAGGAGCGGTTTAAAGAAATTAACCGCGCCTACGAGGTACTCTCAGAACCAGAAACCCGCGCCCGTTTCGACCGTTTCGGCGAAGCAGGCGTCAGCGGTGCAGGCGCGCCTGGGTTCCAAGACTTCGGTGACAGCTTTGCCGATATTTTTGAAAGCTTCTTTCAGGGTTTTCAGGGAGGTGTCGGCCAACAACAGCAAGGTCGCAGGCGCAGCGGGCCGGTGCGCGGAGACGATTTGCGCCTCGATTTGCGGCTGGATTTTCGGGAAGCAGTGTTTGGTGGGGAAAAAGAACTCCGCATCAAGCATCTAGAAACCTGCGAAACTTGCACCGGGACTGGCGCCAAACCGGGAACCAGACCCCAAACTTGCTCGACTTGTACCGGCAGCGGTCAAGTCCGACGCGCTACCCGCACTCCTTTCGGCAGCTTTACTCAAGTTTCAGTTTGCCCCACTTGCAACGGCACGGGGCAAGTGATTGAGGATAAGTGCGAAACTTGTGGCGGTCGAGGCCAGAAAGAAGTGATGAAAAAGCTGAAAATCACAATTCCGGCTGGGGTTGACAACGGTACTCGCTTGCGCGTTTCCAATGAAGGGGATGCCGGCAAACTGGGTGGGCCGCCCGGAGATCTTTACGTGTTCTTGGCGGTGAATGAAGACCCGCTATTTAAGCGCGACGGCACTAACGTTAGCTCGGAAGTTAAAATTAGTTATTTGCAAGCAATTTTAGGGTGCCGGTTGGAAGTGGAAACCGTAGACGGGCCGACGGAATTGTTGATTCCTAGCGGAACTCAGGCAAATACTGTTTTGACTTTGGAGAAGAAAGGGGTGCCTCGGTTGGGAAATCCGGTTAGTCGCGGCGATCATTTGATTACGGTGTCTATTGACATTCCCACTAAGGTGACGGCTGAGGAACGGGAATTGCTGATGCAGCTTGCTAAGCTGAAGGGCGATCGTACCGGTAAAGGCGGCTTGGAAGGATTTCTGGGTAATTTGTTTCAGAAATAAGCAATTTTTGAAACCAATTGGTGTCAAATTTTCCTGTTTCAGGATTCCCCGGCAATTGGTTTTAGTATCTGTCAAAAAATTGTGTGCAATTGCTCACAAAAATGGCAGGTGGGCCTGTTCCTGGGCATTGCGTTTCAGCAGCGCTCAAAAAAGTGAGCGCTATTGCGCTCACTTTTTTCAGAAAGAATAATAGTCTGTGTCCAATTGGAAAGAAAATTTTAGATTCTCCAGTTTCCAGGCAACTTGTTTAAAAAACTAAGGCTTTCAGGATTTGAGATTGCAAAAAGCATTATGAATTCAACATCGAAAATTGAAAATCCCAAATCCCCAGATGCCAAAATCGATCTGCGGGGTACTCCGTGTCCTCTGAATTTTGTCCGCACTAAACTGCGCTTGGAGCAAATGGCACCGGGTGCTGTTTTGGAGGTATGGCTGGATGCTGGGGAGCCGATCGAACAAGTACCTGATAGTCTCAAAATGGAAGGCTACCAGATTCTGGAAACGCAATTTGTCGCGGATGAGCCGGAGTCGGGCTTTTTTTCAATGAAAGTGCAGCGCCCAGAAGACAAGGAAGCAGGATGAGCCTGAATTCACCCTCGATCGTGGGTACTGTAATTGCTGTTCAGGCTAACTTCTACCAAGTGAGGTTAGATCCCGAAGTCTCCATTGATGGGAAAAATGCTCCCCTCGCTGATTCTCCGATTCTCCTGTGCACTCGTCGCACTCGACTGAAAAAAATTGGTCAACAGGTGATGGTGGGCGATCGCGTGGTGGTAGACGAACCGGACTGGACTGACCGCCGAGGTGCAATTTCTGAAGTCTTCCCACGCCAAACAGAACTCAACCGCCCGCCTGTCGCTAATGCCGATCGCATTCTCCTTGTTTTTGCCCTTGCTGAACCCGACTTAGATCCCGCATCATTAACTCGGTTTTTAGTCAAGGCTGAATCTACAGGTTTAGAAGTTAGTTTGTGCCTGAACAAATGCGATTTGGTCACGCCCCAAGAGTTGGAACAGTGGCGCGATCGGCTTTCAGGCTGGGGGTACGAACCAATGTTTATTAGCGTCCGCAGCGGTGCGGGAGTTCAGGAACCCCCCGCTAATGCTCAAAATGAAGTTTCTGCCTCAGAACCCTGTTTCCATGACTTAGTGGAGAAAATAGAGCCATCTCTGATGAGTTATGAGGAGCACCCCCAAGATCCAAATTCGGTCAAGGCATTACATCCGTTAAACCCCGTACATAGCCCGTTGCCGAACTTGCTTCTAGACCACCTGCAAGGGAAAATAACGGTAATTTGTGGCCCTTCTGGGGTTGGCAAGTCCAGCTTGATCAACCAACTGATCCCGGCGCTGAACCTACGAGTGAACGCTGTTTCCGGCAAACTCGGCCGCGGGCGCCATACGACTCGCCACGTCGAACTATTTGAACTCCCCGGCGGCGGACTTTTGGCCGATACTCCGGGCTTTAATCAGCCGGCTCTCGAATGCGATCCCTCAGAGTTAGCGGAATATTTCCCAGAAGCGCGCCAGAGGCTGGCTTTGGGTAGCTGCCAGTTTAGCAACTGTTCGCACCGAGACGAGCCTAACTGTGTGGTTAGGGGCGGTTGGGAGCGCTATGAGTATTACTTGCAGTTTCTCGAAGAGGCGATCGTCCGCCAACAAGCTCTGCAAAACTCCAGCAGCGCCGAATCGAGTTTGAAGCAGCAAACCAAGTCGGATGGTACGCAGCATTACGAACCGAAGCTGCAAACTAAAAAATATCGCCGTTCTTCCCGTCGCGTTCAACACCAGTCACTCCAAGATATGTGTCAAGACTTAGAGGAATTGTGAGGAAGTCGCCGCCCATAGCCCGTAGGCACTAGAAAACAGTACCAAGACTTACCCAAAAACCGGGTTTCCTCGACGAAAATACTTCGTTGTACCCCGATGCCCCTTCGCAAAACCGGCGTTCTTTAGTCGCGAGTGCGTAAGTCCTGAGTACATTAATAGCTAAAATTAAATGGCCTTAGATTTGTTAAAAAAAGTAGAACAGAAGCAAAAGTTAGCGGGTACTGCAGGAGCAAAAATATTGTGAATATTCAAGAACTGTTTGAAAAAGGCGGCCCCGCCATGTGGCCCCTGTTGCTGTTATCGATTTTATCTTTGAGTACAATTATCGAGCGCTTGTGGTTTTGGGCGAGCCTCCTGAGCAAAGAAAAGCAGATAGTTAACCGCATTCTGGAAGCGGCTCGCAGCGATTGGGGGGCGGCTAACGAGATTGCCAGACAAGCTAACCGACAGCCGATCGGACGATTTCTTTCTGCACCTCTGCGGCTCTACAATCCCGAACCAGATTTATTTCGACTCGCACTCGAAGCAGCAGCCGATGAAGAGTTGGCTTCGATGCGTCGCGGTGACAAAATCTTAGAAGCTACGATCGCTCTAGCTCCTTTGTTGGGCTTGCTGGGAACTGTTCTGGGCTTGATTAACTCCCTCAGTTCTATCCGTCTGGGCGACATCGGCACGTCGGCAACAACAGGCGTAACTTTGGGGATTAGTGAGGCGCTGATCACGACTGCTACTGGGATGGTAGTAGCAATTTTTACCTTGGCGTTTTATCGGATATTTCAAGCTTTTTTGTTCAACCAGGCAAAAATATTTCGCAAAGCTGGAAATGAACTCGAATTGCTTTACAGACAATACTGGCCGACAGCTAATGCTAAAGGTCGATCGCCGGGTGCGGAATACAGCAATTCTTCTTTTGGTGCAGATGGTTTGAACAAGCGTTCTCTCAATTCTCAAGAAGCGGGAGAACGTAACCGGGAGCCGAAATTGAAAGGTTCCGATCCGGCTGAAGATTCACCTTCTAATAATTAGAACTAAGGAGAACGGATGAAGATTCACTTAGATACTCCTGCTGAAGAGGCTCGGATTGAACTGGTACCTTTAATTGACGTGATCTTTTGCATTCTGACGTTTTTTCTCCTGGCCGCTTTGCAACTGACTCGCCAGCAAGCAATTAATGTCGATTTGCCTAAAGCGAAGACGGGACAAACGCAAATGCGAGAGATGCTGATTGTCAGCATTGACGATTTCGGGCAAACTTATATCGACCAATTGCCTGTTAATTACCAACAGCTCGATCGAGTTTTAAAGAGTTTCCAAACCCAAAATCCTACGGGGTTGATGGTGCTGTACGCTCCTCAAAATGCGAGATATGCCAAAGTTGTCGAGGTTTTAGACAAATTGAGAGAGGTAGGGGGCGATCGAGTTGCCCTGGCAACTCTTCCTAGTTCGGCTTCCTCCCCATCGCCCAATCCCTCGCTTCCGAATTCTGGCATTCCTGCAGCACCTGCGATCGGCAATTCCGGTCAACCCCTGCCGTCTCCTCTGGCTCCGGGGCAGCAACAGTTCAATCCCAATCAGTTTCAATCTCCTCTCCCCGCTCCGGGGCAGCAGCAGTTCAATCCCAATCAGTTTCAATCTCCTCTTCCGGCTCCACAGCAGCCTAGCAACTTTGGGGCAAATCAGGGCCTTCCTCCTGTTTCGCCTGCACCCGCTGCTCCCAATTTCCGACCCGGAGCGGCAACTCCACCCCAGGATGGCCCGCCCTCGAATTAGTTAGAAGGAAGAAGGAAGAAGGGAGAACAGAGAAATAGAAATTCTCAGACTCTCCCTATCTTTCGCTCCCTCATCTTCCACTCTCCCCATCTTCCTCATTTTTCAATCTCCCGCTCTCCTCATCTTCCAATCTCTGCCTCTCCCCCTCTCCTCATCTCCTCATCTTCCAATCTCTGCCTCTCCCCCTCTCCTCATTTCCCCCTCTCCCCCTCGCGGAGAGAAGCTCCGCCCGATTTGGTATAAAGGGCTTCAATTCTTTTGGTTCGTACTGAGCCTTTTTCCTCTTGACAAGTAGATACAGTTGTATATGCCTGCAGAAGGAACTTTTGCAGGCATCTCGCCATCTCTGTCCCTAAGTAAGTTATTTCCTCGGACATATGGTAACTTTGTCAAATGATTGTTACCTTTTGTAATATAGACTAAAGCCAGATGGGCAATCGGGTATCCCGAAACCAACGGTCGATCGCTGAAACAACTTACAAATCTGGTTAATCCAGGTGTTCACTTTTAAGTCACCTTTACTTACAGAGGAGTCAAAGTCATGAGCCAACCAGCAGAATTGTCTTTGGAACAGCAATTTAGCCTGTGTTCCTTCAAAACACAGGTAAGTGACATGAGCCGCGAACAAGCTCAGGAGTTTTTGGTCAAGCTTTACGAGCAAATGATGCTGCGGGAAACCATGTACCGCCATTTTCTGAAACACCACTGGGGTTTAGAACCTAACCCAGGTGTTGACTAGCAAAGAGTCGCAGTCGGCGACCTCCGTCTCTTACTCTCTTCCCTCAGGCGGAAAGGAGTTGGGGGTGATGGGGCGTCACTCGCAGACAGAAGGTAGAAGGCCTCTGTACAGACATGAGGAAAATTTGACAGTTTCTTTTTGGATTTCACTCAATGTGGGAGTCGAGCTAAGCAGTTTCTTTCTTGATACCACAGGAGAGCGCAAATATAATTTATCGCGCCTCGACTCGAAAATTGAATAACTCTTAATAATAAGTGTTAATTTTTTAACCAATTAAAACTTTTAACTTATTCAATATATTTGTCTTTAGTTGCAGCGGATGAGGTTTGACAGCAATGGCGCTAGTCGGACATCTGAGCGCGACCCCCGACTAGCAAAACCTTTAATTTTCACATCGAACCCTAGAACTCGCAAGTGTTGACTCTAGAAAGAGTTATTCCGGCTGACGTTCCAGAGTCGCTTCCATCGTACTCGTCAGGTAATGACCAGACATGATGCCACTAGATTGGTAGTATCGGTTATCATCAACGCGGTGAAGGGTATCAAAACCCGTTCGTCGCTGGCGTTCGTCTCCCAATACCCAATAACGTTGGACGATCGACTGGGGAGCAATCCAACCTTCGCCCTCGACGCGGCCGAGTTCGCTGTGTTGGAGTACAAAAGTATACTGCCGTTCATCGCTGTTGAGGTGTCCTCGGTACTGCAAAATAATCTCTTCGCGATCGCCTCCAGGAAACACGAGTTTCGTCACCATACTGAACCAATCTGTTCGGTTCCAGCTCACTAAAGTTTTGCCTTTAACCGTAATTGGCACGCCATTGCGCTCAATCCAACTTCCTTCGAGCGTCCATTGGCCAGATTCCATTAAAAACGTGTGAGCCACAGTGCTGTTCCTATGCTTTTCCTGCTGGCTACAATGCTGGTGCAACAACGCACAGCCGTTGTCCCTCAGACTCTATGCTATCACGCCCAACTGTGCCAACAAGAGTTAATTTCCCCTAAAAGTACCGGTGTCCGGGCACCAGTAACTTGAGGCAGATTACCGGGAATGCCCCGAACCCGCCATGCGGCTAAAACCGCAAAAGCGATCGCCTCTTTAAAATCTACATTCAAGCCTGCCTCAGAAGTAGTCAACACTTGCACTGGATGCAATTGAGATTGCAATCGGCGTTTTAAGTAGAGATTGTGACTGCCACCCCCGCATAGTAAAACTCGATCGGGCATAGCCGGTAAAAAAGTTTGGTAACTGTGAACGATCGAGGCAACAGTCAGTTCGGTCAGAGTAGCCAGCACGTCAGCAGGACTGAGGTTGTAACCTTGGGCCTCGACCAAACACCTGTCAAAATAGTCTACACCAAATAGCTCTCGCCCCGTTGATTTCGGCGGTGCTTGGCGGAAGAACTCTGATGCGAGCCAATCCTCGACTAAAGCTTGACAGGGAGTTCCTGATGCCGCCCAAGCTCCACCTTCGTCGATCGTCTTACTGCCGCCTGAGAAGTGCTGTACTGCCAAATCTAACAGGGAATTCGCCGGGCCTGTATCCCAGCCGGATATGCCCTCCCCAAGACTGAAAATCTCAGACTCATCATTGTTTCCCCCTTTTCCTCTTGCCGGAAGATAGGTAACATTGCCAATTCCGCCCAGATTTTGGATGCAGAGGCTGCGGTTGGGTTCTGCCAGCAAGCAGGCATCAACTATTGACACTAGCGGTGCTCCTTGACCCCCTGCTGCAATGTCTGCCGATCGAAAGTTACTCACAGTAGTAATGCCTGTCAATTCTGCAATTAGCGCGCCCCGCCCGAGTTGCAAACTGTAGCCCATTAACCCACTGGCGCTGTCTTTCTGGGCTTTCCCAGCAGGTCGGTGGTAGACAGTTTGACCGTGAGAGCCGATTAATTCGGCACTATCATATTCTGCTTGAATTGTCAATGCCGCCGTGGCAAATTCTTGGGCGATGGCATCATCTAATTCTGCTAGTTCAGCCATTGACAAAGCTGAGCCACTGCAAACCGAGAGAATTTGCGATCGCAAATTAGCAGGATAAGGGAAAGTCTTGCCGGCCACCAATTGCACTTTCAAGTCTGTTTGGGAACCGAGCACATCCACCAAAGCAGCATCAATGCCATCCACCGACGTGCCACTGATCAAACCGATAACGCGGGTCATTCAATTTTAGATTTTAGATTTTAGATTTTAGATTTTAGATTTTTCGATTTTGGATGGTCGGTTGCGATCTGGCGATCGAATATTATTTGAGGTCGATCGTCACGATCACCACAGTAATATTATCGCGTCCACCTTTATCCTTAGCTGCTTGAATTAAAGCATTTGCAGCGCCCTCGCAGGCGCGAATCGACTTGAGAGGCGAAGCAATCAAAGGATCGGAAAGTTCTTCAGTCAAGCCATCGCTGCAGAGCAGCAAGCGATCCCCAGGCTGCACGTCCACCGGCAAAATATCTATCTCCCGCAAATCATCGCGGCCCAAACACTGGGACAAAACGTGACGCCAAGGATGAGTGCGAGCCTGATCGGGAGTTAGAGCTTTTCTTTTGACAGCCTGAGCCACCCAAGTCTGGTCTTCAGTAATCTGTTCCAAGCGAGAGCCGTGCAGTCGGTATAAGCGAGAGTCCCCGATATTAGCGCACCAGGGTCGGCCCTCATCCCGAAACATTAGAACCACAGCCGTAGTTCCCATATCAGCACGCTCCGGGTGGTCGAGCTGATCCGTCAAAATTGCTTGATTGGCAATTAAAAAAGCCTTTTCCAACAACAGCGGAGAATCCTCAGGCCCTTCCCAATGTTCTAGCAAATAAGATTGAATCGCCTCAGTCGCAATCCGGCTGGCTTCTTGACCTCCGGCGTGTCCTCCCATTCCATCGGCCACTATGAAAAATCGCCCGTCAGAGTCTATGTAGTACGAATCCTGATTTACGGAACGAACTAGCCCTGTGTCTGTCTTACCTGCGAAAGAGCGTTTCATAGATTGGGTGATTGGACTCATCGAACTTGAAAGCTTGATTTAATGGGGTGCGATGTTTTCTTCCAAAACTTAAATCCCGAACGGCAGTTGAAATTTCTGCGCCCCACGATCGCGAGTTTTGGAAAAATTGCACTTCCTTGACCTCATATTGTAGATCGTATGATGGTAATCCCATCTTAAAATTTCGGTAAATCCAGTAAATCAAGCAGCACCTGCAAAAAAAACTGGATTTCTACCCAAAATTAGAGGTTTTGCTGGCGAGAAATCTAGGCAGAAACTGGGTTTTTAGCCTCAAAGCGCATAAGTGTTGTAAATTTCAGCAATCTGTGGTCAGCCAGCCAAAACTGAACATTCGATGTCAAATTTTGGCTGGCGAGAAATCTCAAATCTGAAATTTCAAATCGCGAATTGCACAATTATGACATCCTGTCTAAACGATCGATCCGCTTGAACAAACGCAGCATAGCAAACCCTGCACCCGCCGCCAGCACTGCCACAGCGACAGCCGGCCAGACTTGATTGCTGACAAACAAAATTGTCGCCGACAAAGTAAAAGCACTCATCAGCAAAGCATAATTCGTGCCCATTTGAGCGCTGCTCATGCGGCGGAGCAAGCGCTCTGTTTCTGCAGAACGGACGCGAATCCGCAAATCTCCCTGTTCGAGTTTATCAATCGTTTCCTCAATCCGGCGGGGCAAACCCAAAGCACTCGAACTCACCTGAGCCGCCTGACGGCCGATTTCGTTAAAAATGCTGCTACCTGCATCCGGGCCATTTCCATTACTCATAAGCTGCATGGCAAAAGGTTGTGCCACCTCCATAAAGTTGAACTCGGGATCTAAACCTCGGCCCACCCCTTCGATGGTGGAAAAAGCTCGCATTACAAAAGTAAAAGTAGCTGGGAAGCGAAAAGGTTGGTTGTAGGCAATATCGTAAAGGTCGTCCGTAATCGCGCTCACCGATTGATTTTCAAAAGGCTTGTCCATGAAGTGATCCAGCATATACTGGATCGATCGGCGCACCGGACTCATATCACCCGTAGGCACCAAAGCTCCCAAATTGATCAGAGAATCCATAATCCGCTGTCCATCCTTGGAAGCAATGCCGTAGAGCGTCTCCATCAGTCCTTCGCGGACGTTCGACTGGATTTGCCCCATCATGCCAAAATCGTAGAAAATCAGACAACCGTCAGCACTAACAGCGATGTTGCCGGGGTGTGGGTCAGCGTGGAAAAAGCCATCGTTGAGCAACTGGCGCAAATAAGCTTTTGCGCCCAACTGAGCGATTAATTTACGATCGATACCGGCCGCTTCCAAAGCTTCGTAGTGGCTGATTTTAATCCCCGGCAGGTATTCCAAAGTCAGCACTCGCGGAGCCGCGTACCGCCAATAAACCCTCGGCACCCGCACCCAGTCACAGTTGCTAAAATTGCGGCGAAAAGTATCAGCATTGCGGCCTTCATGGAGATAGTCAATTTCCAGCCACAGAATGCGACAGCATTCCTCATAAATCCCCATCCAATCTCGGCCGCGGCCCCACTTAGGATGGTTTTGAAAGTAACGGGCAATTCCCTTAAGAATTTGCAAATCGATCTCGAACAGCTTCCGCAGTCCCGGTCGCTGCACCTTAACCACCACTTCCGGGCCCGAATGCAGTTGAGCTTTGTGTACCTGACCCAGACTTGCAGCCGCCAGGGGCACCGGGTCAAAGCTGCGGTAGAGTTCTTGAACAGTCTTGCCCAAATCTTGCTCGACAATTACCTCTAACTGCTCGTAGCTGAAAGCAGGCACTTTATCTTGCAGCTTAGAAAGTTCCTCGACAAACTCTGCGGGGAACAAGTCGGCGCGGGTGGAAAATAACTGCCCAACTTTAATGAAAGTTGGCCCCAAATCCAAGAGTGTTTCTCGAACCCAGATAGCTTGAAAGCGGCGTCTGGCAACTTTCTTTTCTTCAGTCACGCCTCCCCAGTAGCTCCAATTTTTGCTGTCGAGCCAGAGGGAAGCCAGCCAGAGCAAGACAAAGGCCCAAATGTCGAAGAAGCGCCGCTTCCGGGAATATTTTTCGCGGTTCCAACGATAAGCTTTACTTTTGTAGGATTTACTAGCAGTTTTTGGCTCATCGGCTTCGCCAGTGTGCTTGGGGGAGCGCTGGCGATTAACAGAGTCATCAAGGAGAGCAGACACTTGGGTTCCCAAATTGCTTATTTTATGTTGTTGCTTTGATTGAAAGTAGGAGCGCTGGAGCGCAAAGCAATGCGCTCACGTAGTCATAAATAATAGTTGTCGTCGGAGGATCGATCGCTACGGCAAACTGCTGCGGTAGCGCTGCAATTCCGATCGCACCAGAGCCACTTCGGCGCGCAGCTCGTCAATAGTCGCTTGCAAATCTGCAGGATGGATGTCTTGAATGGTGGTGGTGCTCGCAGTGCCAGTCCTGGTCTGCATCGCCTCATCCGAAGCTCGATTTGCCCGTTCCACAACTCGATCGGTGAATTGCCGCAGGCGTTCTCTTTGTTCTGCGTCAAATCTGCCGAGTTCAGAGAAAGCGTTGGTTGCTGCGCTTTCTAATTGCTCGTACAGTGCTTCGGCAAGTGCTCTGCCTACAAAAAAAGCATGAACTGGGGGTTTACTCATAAAAAATCTCTGTGCGCTTCCGCAACAAATTATAACTTGCTTGTCCCCGATGATGCTTGCTCCCAAAGGAAGGAATTTTGGGGGAATTGACACTCCCACCCCGAGTGCCGGCGATGGGATTGTTGAGAGTTAGAACAGTCTAAGGCGCCACGGCTTAGCATAAAAGCCTTGCTTACACTGGCTCAAATTCGAGGTTGGGGTTGCTTTGTACCAAAATGTTTGCAGCTTGGCAGTATTAATACGCGACATCACACCACCTCAGCCCCGCGCACATATTCTAACATAATTTAAATCAAAATAGAACACCGTCCTGCATTTTTTTTAGGGCATTTCGATGGCAGAGGAAATAGGAAATATTCGATAAACTCAGACGGCGACTGTTGGGATTTTTAGATTCGACGGAAGTTTTTGGAAGATAGTGGTTCGCTAGGTAGAGGCTTATTATCTCAACTCCTTAGCAGATATTTGCTGACTCATAAAACCAAGTATTTGTCCGCACTTTGAGCCAACAAAAACCCTACTAATTTGTCGCAGGTTCGGGAAAAGGTATCGTGGGATCTGCCACAGGGGGTGGTGAATCAGGTGCGATCGAACTATCTAAATTGTTGCCACTGCCGCTCGGTATCGCAGGCTCAGGCGATCGCTCGATCGGCGAGGCTATTACTGGCGGCGCGGATTCCGACGGCGGCAAGGTTTCAGCGCTAGCACTCTCAGGGGCAGGCGGGGCGGGCGCGGCGGGCGGTTCTGCAGGCAGAGGCGCAACTTCTGGTACTGGTGCGGCTTCTGGTTGGGGAACTGGCTCGATTTCGGTTTGAGGCTCTGGAATGGGGGACTCAGAAGGCTCCTCTGCGGGTTCGGGCGTCGGCGATGGCTCAGGTTCCGCTTCGGGTTCTGGGGCGGGAGTTTCCTGGCTTGGAGATTCAGAAGGTTTGGCGCTAGTTTCTGAGGGATCTTCGATCTGTTCGGGAATGTTGGTGCTGTCTAAGGGGGGTTTGGGGCGCTTGTTGAGTTCGATCGGGTAGAGAGGGCTGCTTTCGACAGACGGCTGCCCGAACATCGGCCCTGACAAATCGCGGGATTTGAGCAAATCTTCCAGAGATGGGAAGGATTCAATTTTGGGACGATTGCTGAGACTGGTGCTGTTGTAGTGCCATGCTAGGTCAAAACCCATCCAGCCTGCAATTGCAGCCGTTACCACAAACGCCACAAAAGTCAACTGTGGCGGGGGAGGTGCGGGCAATTTTAGACTTTGCTTGCCTTTTCTTTTTACTGATACTCGCTCTGTTTCTTGGAGCATGGTGAGCCAATTTTCCACTGTGTGAGGGCGGTTGTGGGGGTCGATTTCGAGTCCCTGAAGGATGGCTCGCTCGATTCCTGGGCTGAGGTTGGGCTGAAATTGCCGTAACTCAGTCAAGGGAATGCGATCGCGCAGGGGTGCTGCTACGGGCGCCACGCCGGAGAGTAAGTAGTATAGGGTGGCGGAGAGCGCGTAGATGTCAGTGGCCGGTGTACATTTACCGTCATAGAGGTATTGTTCGATCGGCGCGTACCCCGGGGAGAGCAAGTTAGTGTGGGTTTGTTTGGTGCCGGCGGTAAAGCCGCGGGCAATGCCGAAATCTATTAACATTACTACGTGAGAATCGGCTCGCCGGATAATATTTTCTGGATTGATATCTCCGTGCAGCAATCCGCTGTGGTGCACTGTACTTATGGCTGAGGCTATTTGCCGAATATAGTGCAGGGCCTGGGCTTCTGGCAGCGGCTGATCGGTTTCGACTATTTGGGCGAGAGTTTGGCCCGGAATGTAGTCCATTGCAATAAAAGACTGTCCGGCTTCTTCAAAAAAGTCGATTACCCTGACTATGTTGGAATGCTGACACCGCGACAGGCGTTGGGCTTCGGCAATAAACTGCTGCTGAAATTGGGCAGATTCTGGGTGTTGGCGCAGACTTTCGTTGAGGGTTTTGAGTACGACGGTTTGATTTAAATGGGTGTGGATAGCTCGGTAAGTGATGCCGAACCCTCCTATCCCTAAAGTCGCGTTAATTTTGTATTTGCCCTGTTGCAGGACTGTTGCTGGCGCTAAGTTCATCTTTAGTTGATGCCGTTTCCCAAACTATGCTACCGCCTTTGGGTTATTTCGCAGAGTTGGGGGTGAGGTTCGATCGATCGACGCCCTAGTTTGAGCTTTAGCTCTGCTATATCTTTAATCTTGGCATCCCTACGTGATTTTATCTGTAGTAGGTATTGTGAAACTTAACGCTCCGGCTTTCCAATAATAAAAATCCCGCTCTTGTGGAACGGGAAAGCCATCAGGGTGCATCTATAATATCTGACTCTAACTTATGGGGGGTACAACCCCTCATTGTTTTAGCAAGTCTTTAAAATTAGCCACTTTTTGTAAAGATTTAGGTTTAATGTTGACTTAAGATCAATTTTATGATACTTACGATTGCCCCATCGCGCTCTTGAACTTGGGAAATTGAGAGGCTCAGGTATGAAGACACATTCGATTCTTAAAGAGACCAGAATCAGACCTTCCAAGGCATTGTCGCGGATGCTTTTCCCCGTGACGGTGTGTTTCACCATCATGTCTTTTTCAAACTTACCAGAACACACCCGCACAAAGGCGATGGGATCACGGCGTTTCGGGTCCATGTTTGCCTGAAGCTTGAACACACATCCGGTGAATTCTGGGTAGGTGGGCAATAGTTCACCTAGGCTGCTCTGGTAAGCTTCTGGCTTGGCCGCGTAGTCCATCAAGGATTGCAAGAAAAGTTCCACCGCTAAGTTATGCAAGGTTAACACTGCGGCCATCATCAAAGGTAAACCGAGTATCGGGGACCTTAATCCCAACTGGTCATAGCCTAGTTGGTTATAGACTAGGGGAGAGAGCAATTCTTGCAATCTAGCTGCGATCGCTTAATTTGAGGCGACCTGGTACATTCCGATGGCGAATACGATCTGGATTTATAGTACGTCGTTTTCCCCTGTTGCTCCCAGAGTCACACCTTACAGACGAGATTACCTTTTTGGCTCAGATGAAGTTCCGGCGATCGGCATAAAATGACAAATAGGCATCGTATCGGGCTTAATCTTGAGACGCCAAATGGCTCAAACCTTGTAAATAAAAAACCTGTAAGCATTCTCCAGACATTGGTAGCCCATAGCCCTCAATGCTTCAATCGCTGTTCGCGTTACACACCAAGGCCTGGAGGCAAGCTTAAGTTCCTCCCTTCGGGGAACTTGAGCTTAAGTTGTCACAAATGAGGTCTGCTTGGTAACGAGAAGCGATCGATTAGCAATTAGCAGCAATTAATAATTACTTATTCTTTGGTTTGAAAATGTCTGTTAAACAATCACATTACGAGACTTTACTAGCAGAGTACAGCGAATCTTCTGCCGCGATCGCCCTGCTGAAAAAATATCGGGTTTACATGGAAATGATTCCGAGTATCCGCCGCGCCCATGAGAGTTTAATCACAATTCCTTTGCCAATTGCCCGCTTGCGAGACGGTGTTTCTTATGCCGGAAGCAGCGGCACTAGCATATCGCCCGGACAGGCAGTTTGTTTGCCCTGCGATTTGGCGATTTTGATGTGCGATCCTGAATGGAAAGTTAAAATTGGCGTGGAAATTTTGATTTTCATTCATCGTCCGGGCGAAGAGTTTTCTGAGTTGCTCGGCCGCTGGCGGCAGTCTCAGGTTTGGCTGGACAAAGGTTATGAATGGGTGATGCCACACCGCTACAGACATATTTACAGCGATGAAGCTGAGGCTGTTCATCCGCTATTTGTTTTGTTTGACGAAACATCGGAACTGATTCAACGGGGTTTGATGGCGGCTGGTTTACCGTTTGTGGTGGAAAGTTTCGAGTCTGGCAGTGAGGAAGTAGAGGAGGAAGAGTTTCTGGGTAGCGGGGAACTCGGAAGTATTGGTGAAGAGAGTGTTGATTTTTAGGGTGGGTACGATCGCACATAGCCATCCTATTGCTTGAAAAAAAGTAGATTTTTTTTTCATCACTTAGTATGCTAAAAATACAATTAAAAACCTAATGAAATAAAAAAATATATAAAATAATGACATCAAGTGTTGACAATACTCCGGGCAGTTTTTTAATTAGGGATGCGATGCCTTCGGCAAGCAACGCTTACGCAATACAGCAGAGAAGTGAAAAAAGTGAGTGCAATCTGAACCCAAAATAAACCGAAAAAAAGACCTTCTTTTCGGTTAAGCTATAAAAACACACAAGCAGAACAGATTGCATTAGGAATATTATGGAATCCATCTTACAACAAATGCCAGGGATTAGTCAACCACAAAAGAATTTTTTAATCACTTTATTCTCAACTATTTTGCTAGTAAGAAGGCAAGATCGACTTCACGAATCTCAGTCGTTATAGTTATTTGAGCGAAAAAAACTACCGTCGTCACTTTCTCAAAAGCTTTAACTTTCCACACTTTAATCAATATTTCCTCGCGTGTTGCCTTAAATCCTGAACACACAGTCATTGCTGTTATTGATTGTTATTTCTTAAGGAAAAGTGGCAAAAAAGCTGACGGTAAGGCTTACTTTTATAATGGTGTAGCGGGTAAATCAGAACAGGGCTTGGAAATTTCTATGATTTATATTGTCGAGATTGATAGTAGTTTATATTATAGCTTAAGCATACAACCAACTCCATCACGCCCTCAAATAAAGCCCGTGCAAAAACTGCCCAAGAATCGAAAACTAGCCTATCAAAAAAATCTCGCAAAAAACCAGAGTCTCAAAGCTCAAAGCCTGACATTACAAGAGTTGATGACTAGGCACAACATTTGAAGAATACTCGTTGTTTCTGACCAACTTCTGTACGTTATTTGGTGGCTGATCGCTATTATTATCGCTCTAAATTCTGGGAGGCGGTGCGGGAGTTAAATTTAGACTTTATTGGCGAGCGAGCGAGTTGATGCTAACCTACGCTATCTCTATACAGGTGAACAAAAGAAACTGGGTGATCCTCGTAAATATGATGGTAAGGTTGACTGGCATGATTTGAGTCGTCTAAATTTTGTTAAAGATATAAAATCGGGAGTTTCATTATATACATTGGAGGTGAGTCGTTGTTGTTTGAATTGCCCAATTAGTTTCGCTTGTATCTCTGAGGTTAAAGCCAATGGTAAAATCAAAAATGCTTTATTATTTAGCATTTATATTCATTTACTACCTGAGCAAATTGTTGAATATTATCAGACTCGTTTCCAGATTGAATTTATTTTTCGTGAGGTCAAGCAATTTACGGAATTGTCTGATTTTCAAGCTCGTCATTTATACGGCTTGATTTTCATTTTAATGCCAGTTTTATTGCTTTAAATATAGCCAAAAATTAACTCTCTAGTTGTCATTAATCTGCCAAGTCGTTTGTGTTTTTAATGACCTATTATAAAGGTATGGAATTCAATAAACACCTACTTTGTATTTTTATTGACAAGTTAGATTTAGACCATGATTTGATTTTCAATCACCCTAACCTTCCTTCAGTCTTGTCTGATGGTACTCTGGCTGCTTAAAAACTGTCCGGACTATTGTCTAAAAGCATATTATTTAAATCCCTGCGACTCCTTAATGTCTTCCAAATATCAGTATATATTTTCTTTGAGTTAGTGTCTTAAGTTTTTTAGTTTAGTTAATAACTCATATTAAGTTAAAATAATTAGTTGGGAAGTCTCATAAAATTTTCTGGATGAATCTACAGAACGATTCGAGTTACATTTATTTACACGGATTTGCTTCAAGTCCCGATTCAGCGAAGGCTAAATATTTCCGAGATCGCTTTTCTTACCTAGGAATTGACCTAAAAACTCCCGATCTCAATCAAAACGATTTTTCGGGACTCACTCTCACCCGCCAATTAAATCAAATAGAAACAGATTTTTTGTCAAGCGAATCCTCCCAATCTCCAGCAGAAAATGTAAAAAGTATAGGGGGAGTCACCATAATTGGGTCTAGTTTTGGGGGACTGACAGCAGCTTGGTTGGCCCAGCGACAATGGTCAGTAAAGCAAATAGTTGTGTTAGCACCGGCTTTTGACTTTATCTCCCACTGGCTGCCACTGTTGGGACAGCAACAGTTAGAAAAGTGGCAGTCGGAGAAATATCTGCCCGTTTACCACTACGGGGAACAAGGTTATCTGCCGCTGAATTATCAGTTTGTGGCAGATATGGCTCAATACCCTGAAGAAAAATTAATGCGTTCCGTCCCTACGTTAATTCTTCACGGCAAGCATGATACAATAATACCGATTCAAGCTAGCAGAAATTTTGCTGCTAACCGTCCCTGGGTGGAATTAATCGAATTAGAAGACGATCATTCTTTGGGAAATGTCCTAGCGGAAATTTGGGAAGCGATTCAAAAGTTTTGCCAATTCAAAAATTAAAACTTGACCAACTTGCAAGTCTTAACAATCAAATGACTCAACAAGATCGATCGACTCGCACCTTAGCCGTTGACATTGGCGGAAGTGGCATCAAAGTTATGGTTTTGGATCATGAAGGCCAACCCCAAACGGAACGCAGCCGTTTAGAAACGCCTCAACCACCGAAACCTGAGCCCGTACTAGAGGCGATCGCCTCTTTAGCCAGCGGACAAGGGGAATTTGACCGAGTATCCGTCGGTTTTCCCGGCGTCGTGCGTCTAGGCGTCATCAAAACCGCAGTGAATTTAGATCCCTCTTGGATAGATTTTGACCTAGAAACTACGCTCAAAGATCGCTTGGGAAAACCTGTGCGAGTGGCGAACGATGCGGATATTCAGGGATTGGGAGCAATTGCTGGGACGGGGGTAGAATTAGTAATTACCCTGGGCACAGGTTTCGGTTCTGCTTTATTTGTCGATGGTATCTTGGTACCCAATTTAGAATTAGGACATCACCCGTTTCGCAAAGGGGAAACTTACGAACAGCAATTAGGGCGATCGGCATTAGATGCAGTCGGTTCCAAAAGATGGAATCGCCGTCTGGAAAAAGCACTCGCCTTTCTGCAAAATCTCTTTAACTGCGATCGCATTTACATCGGCGGTGGCAATACTAAAAAGATTGTTTTTGAGTTACCGCCGCAGGTTAAAATAGTACCGAACGTCAGCGGTTTATTGGGCGGGATTGCTTTGTGGCGCGATTGAATCAACTGTGTGGCAAAAATTCCCGTAAATATCAAATCAAAGAAACCGTGTTTTTGGCGCGGATTAAAGGCAATAATCCAGTTTTTTCCTAAAAAACCCGGTTTCTAAATCGAGGACAGTTGATGTTGTTTTTGGCTGGTGCGAGATTGGTTTAAAAAAACATTATTCGCCCATCGGATCACGGTAGCGTTTGGGTTCATCCTTGCGAAACAGATTCGCCAAACCGAGGATGCCCAACAAACCCAAAGCACCCCAATGATTGTTGTCTTCCTTGCTTTCTTGAAGGGGAGTTCTGTCTAAAACAACTCCATTAGAATCACTATTGTTCTGCGCCGGAGCTGACTCGGTTTGAGCTGAGGCAGGCATAGCTGAAGGGAGAACAGCCAAACTCAAAGCTATGAGGGTAGCGGCGGCATTTTTAGATATATCCGACAGATTGACTTTCATACTCGGTTTCCAAATATCAGCAGTTACTTTATCAGAATAATCAATTGGCCACCGCAGACGCATCAATCGATCGACAGAAATTAAATCCCCCCTCTCCTCTTGCTTTCGAGATAGAACAAGCTCTATGCTAAGTTCAGATGCTTGTAAGCAGATTATCTAAAATAAAAAGTCTAAAACTATACCATGCTTCCCTTTATCCGAAAAGATTTAGCCCAACTTACCGCATACACTCCCCATCCGGGCGGCACATCAGGAGAACCAGCGCACTCGGAAAGGGCGATCGATCGCCTCGATACCAACGAATGCCCCTACGACTTGCCAGAGGAATTAAAAAAAAAGCTAGCTTGGAGTTACCAGCAGTTAATTGAGACAAATCGCTATCCCGACGGAGGGCACGCAGCTCTCAAAGAGGCGATAGCCCAATACGTCAATGAATCCCTAAATGTCCCCCCCCTTAATAAGGGGGGGCTAGGGGGGGTTACGCCAAAAAACGCCATTACAGCCGACAATATTTCTGTAGGTAACGGTTCCGACGAACTAATTAGATCGCTCTTAATAGCTACTTGTTTAGGCGGGCAAGGCTCTATTTTGGTGGCGAATCCCACCTTCTCGATGTATGGAATAATCGCCCAAACCCTCGGCATTCCCGTTGTGAGTGTTCAGCGGAAAGATGAGAATTTTGAAATCGATATCGAGGCGGCTAAAAGGGCTATCGCCCAAAATCAAAATCCCCCCGTGCGCGCCGTCTTTGTCGTTCATCCCAATTCTCCCACAGCCAATGCTTTAACCACTGATGAAATAGAATGGTTGTCAAGTTTGCCGGAACAGATATTAGTAGTAATTGACGAAGCTTATTTTGAATTCAGCCAAAATACTTTAGCCGACCAATTGCACCAACACCCGAATTGGATAATTTTACGCACATTTTCCAAAGCATTTCGATTGGCATCAATGAGAGTCGGATATGCGATCGCCCATCCCGAACTCGCAGCCGCCTTAGAAAAAATCCGCCTCCCCTACAACCTTCCCAGTTTCTCGCAAACTGCAGCCGAGTTAGCCTTAGCGCAGCGGCAGTTATTGCTAGCAACCATTTCCGAAACTATATCAGAAAGAACGAAATTAATTGCAGCGCTAACTCAGCATCAAAAATTGCAAGTTTGGCCGAGTGCGGCTAACTTCGTTTACCTGCGGGTGAAAACCGGCGATCGTAATTTAGCAGAAAGTGAACACAAACAAATCATGCAGCAGCTAAAAGAGAGAGGTACTTTAATTCGGCATACTGGGGGAGGTTTGCGAATTACGGTGGGCAGTCCCGATGAAAATCAGCGAACAGTCGATCGAATTGGAGAAATTTTTGACAAGTCATAATATTTGGTATCCAGTTTCTGCTTGACACCAAAATAACTTTGGAGAAGATATATATGCTTCAAGGAAAGGTTTTACGAGTTGCTCGTCCAACGGATTGCCTCGATCAAGTTGTTCATTTCTACACAGAGGGTTTAGGGCTGCAAATCCTCGATAGTTTTGAAAACCATGAAGGTTTTGACGGAGTAATGGTTGGGATGCCAGGAGAAAGCCACCACTTTGAATTCATCCATCAACGGGGACATATTGTAGGTGGCGCTCCAACTCAAGACAATATTATCGTCTTTTACCTTCCTAACAAACAAGAATGGCAGCAGGCTGTTGAGCGAATGAAAGCAATTGGACTTGAGCCGGTAAACTCCTACAATCCCTACTGGGACAAAGATGGAGTGACCTTTGAAGACCCAGATGGCTATCGAGTCGTTTTGCAGAATGCCGAGTGGAGCTTGTAGCAGCGCGATCGCCGCATCAGGTATCTACACCAATTTATAACTCATTATTTTCTTGTCGCGCCGCCCGAATGGTTTGGGGAAATACGCCTACTAAAAGTGCCAAAGCTTCATCGGGAATTTGTGCCACCGTTTCCGAATCCAAATATTGTTCAAATTGAGTTAAAACCATTTGTGCGCGTTCCAAAGCTGCTGGCTTTGCCGTTAACTGTTCCATTAACCGCACCCACTGCCGCCGAATTCCAAAAGCTTTCTGTATTTGTTCGGGAGATTGAGGGCAAACCAAACAAAAATTGCCGACGGGAATCGCCTGTTGAGAGTCAACATCAAAAGCGCCCCCAACGGCAGCCCCAGGTCCGGCAAACTCCGCGTGGAAACGTTTAATCAAAATTAGGCCGTTCCGGCGACGGCTATCTACCATCAACAGCTTGCCGCTGTTGATTTCTACGAGAATGTCAGAGGAGTGGGGGTGTTCTGTCAAATCTGTGTCAAGGTTTCGATGTCGCAAGTCCGGGCCAGCAGAAAGGCCGGCGCGGACAATATAATTAGAAGTAAGATTAGAGCTGGATGAAGTATCAATTTTTTTCTCATCCCGCTGCCGATCGAGATTATTCATTTAAAGTTATAAATTAATACTGTCACAAGGTGGTAGTTTGAGCGCCATCGAATATCAAATGCAGGTAGAACAAGCAGTAGACACCCTGAAAGCGGATCTCCCGACGCTTTTTGAGAAAGACATCTCCTACGACATCTACACAAAAGATGTTTATTTTCAAGACCCTGTTAACAAATTTAAAGGAAAAATCAACTATCGCATTATCTTTTGGACTCTGCGATTTCACGGGCAGCTATTCTTTAACGAGATTTACTTCGACCTGCACGGCGTAGGTCAGACAGCCCATGATACTATTGTGGCAAATTGGACTGTTCGCGGGACACTGCGGGTTCCCTGGAAAGCTCGGATTTTTTTTAACGGCTACTCTACTTATAAACTGGATAAAGACGGGTTAATTTACGAACATATCGACACCTGGGACAGAGCGCCCGGAGAGATTTTAAAGCAGTTTTTCCGCAAGGGGGAGGAGGCGAGCCAAATATAAGCCCAAAAGGTCGATCGCCCCGATCCATCAGGGCCGGCCATCCAAATAACTTATAATGAGGAAAATAATCATCATCCCTCCGATTCATTTTCTGCTATTTGTAAATTGCTAAAATGATTCTCGCTTCTGATTCATTTTCTGCTATTTGCACTCCTGAAAAACATCATGCCAGATATTGTCGAGACTGCCACTAATGCCGGCTCTTTCAAAACACTCGTGACTGTTATTGAAGCGGCTGGTTTGTTAGATTTATTGCAAAGTCCGGGTCCCTACACCGTCTTAGCACCAACTGACGAGGCATTTGCCAAAATTCCTACGAACACTATTACGTCTTGGTTGGAAAACATACCCAAGCTCAAGAAAATTCTGACTTATCACATTCTGTTTGGAGAGGTACTAACTGAGAACTTACTTGAGTTAAGTTCTGCTGAAACAGTGGAAGGTTCTGTGGTGGGAATTGATACTTCTGACGGCATTAAAGTCAATGATGCTAAAGTTCTCACTTCAGATATTATTGCCGACAACGGCGTCATTCATATCATTGATTCGGTGCTACTACCAGCAATGGTTGCAGCAGAATAAAACTTGTGTTTTCGCTGATAAATTTCGGGTGCGCTAGGCGCACCTGATGGCTATAATAAATTCTAATAAATTTAGAATACGCGGGGCAAATCACCGATCAATGTCTGGTGCGCACCTTCACCGATAAATGTCTGGCGCGCACCTTCCTGCTATAAATGTAGGTCTACGGGGAGCAGATTACCCTACATTTTAAACTAATTATCCGAACCTAAAATCAAGCCAGATCGTGCCGGCAGCATCAATTCTAACTGCCGAGTTTCCCCTTCACCTTTCCAAACAAACTCGCCTTTACCGAACAGCAATTTCTCGTGAGGAGATTTCAAATTAGCTGCCTCAAAGCTAATATTAGCTTCTTCGGTTGCGACATTGACAGCAACAACTATTTCCTCATCCCCCAAAATTCGGGCAAAAACGTAAACTGTTCCTTCAGCAAACAGAATGTGGTACGACCCAGTGCGGAGAGCCTCGTATTTGTGCCGCAAAGCTATCAACTGCTTGTGATAATCTAAAACATCGAGTTCCCAATGAGCTTTTAAGGGGAAACCGCGACGAGAATCGGGATCTAGAGCACCGGGTAAACCAACTTCATCGCCGTAGTAAATGCTGGGAGCTCCAGGAAAAGTTAACAGCAGCAAAGTAGCGAGTTCGACGCTAGCTTTATCGCCCCCAGCAATTGACAGCAACCTAGCTGTATCGTGACTGGCCAACAAATTAAGTTGAGTTAGCTGTATCGGCCACGGGTACAGTTCCAAAACGTGCTGAATTTTGTCGCCGTATTCTTTAGCAAAAAGCGGCGGATAGGGATGGTAAGAACGACCTTCAATTTGAGCTAAATCTACCCGATCGCCTGCTGCAAAAGCAATAGTCGGGGCAGCAAAAAGATAATTCATTACTCCGTCAAATTGACTGCCGTCGAGCCACTCTCTCGCATCTTCCCAAACTTCGCCAACAATGTAAGCTTCGGGATTAATAGCTTTAACTCGTTCTCGAAATTCCTGCCAAAATCCCGGCGTTTTAATTTCAAAAGGAACGTCCAGTCGCCAGCCATCAATGCCGAATTTAATCCAGTATTCGGCGATTTCCATGATGTATTCTCGCACTTCTGGATTGTCGTGATTGAATTCAGGAAGTGCTCGATTCCCATCCCAACCGGCATAATTAGCAGGAAAATTGCCGTCGTAGGCAGATAGCGGCCAGCCTTCAACTTTAAACCAATCCACCCAAGGAGAATGGGGGCCGTTTTCGAGGATGTCGTGAAAGAAGAAAAAGCCGCGGCTGGCGTGGTTGAATACGCCGTCGAGGACGATTTTGATGTTGCGATCGTGGGCGGCGTCTAGAAGCTCTTTAAACGCTGGATTGCCGCCCAACATCGGATCGACTTGATAGTAGTCGTGGGTATGGTAGCGGTGATTGCTGGCCGACTGAAATATGGGGGTGAAGTAAATTGCGTTAATGCCTAAGTCTTGCAAGTAGTCTAGCTGTTCCATCACGCCCCACAAGTCGCCGCCTTTGTAGCCTTGCAGGGTGGGGATTGCGTGCCATTCTTCCCACATGAAGTTTTGCAACAGGCGTTTGCGAGGCTGTTTGCTTTTGGCGAAGCGATCGGGGAATATTTGGTAGAATACTGCGTGTTTAACCCAGTCCGGCGTTTGAATTTGCATACACTTTTTCTAGCTTTTAGGGGTTAGGCTACAGTAGCAGGGGTTTCTAGGGGATCTAGCTTTTGGTAGAGAATAGACATTTAATCCCATTTTATAGATCGACAAATTGTAAAATATTACACAAATGTGCAGTCAATTTAAGATTGAAAACTGACTCTACCTAGAAATTTATCGTCCCGGCGGCCTGCGCTTCCTGACTGCTGTGGAGTTAGACAAACTTACATAACAGGAACGCCAGCAAAAACAACCGGATCAAACTCAAGCATAACCAGAGTTCACTTTGGGCCCATACAGAGCATCAGTGGGCGTGGCGGTGCTATCCGCCAGCCTTGAAAAAGAACAACAGCGCTATGAGCCTGGATGGAGGAATTGCCAAAAGCGCGAATTTATCCAAAAAACTTGTTATTAACAGCCAAAACCCCGCACCTTATTCTTTCCTTAAACAGCCCTTATTTATTGAGCCGTATTTTAACTCACAACTCAAAACTTTTTTAAATATTCATTATTGATTGATGGGTATTTTAACTCACAGATCGAAACTCCTAACTCCAGTCCCGGACGTACTCCAACTCTCATAAACTGGGTTTTTTAACTTTTATTGAAGGTTTGAAGAAGTATTTGGATTAAACAACCCAGTTTCTGCGTAAGCGACTCAACTCATCACTCAAAACTCAAAACTTCCTTGCTCCCCCCCCTTGTCAAGAAGCCCTCACCATCCGACACTGTACTTGGAGAGTTAATCGACCCTAGGGAGAAAGTTCCTTGAAAAAAGTCTTAGCCATCATCCTCGGTGGCGGTGTAGGCACCCGCCTTTACCCCTTAACCAAACTGCGAGCCAAACCCGCAGTTCCCCTCGCAGGCAAATATCGCCTCATCGATATTCCTGTCAGCAACTGCATCAACTCCGAAATAGTCAAAATTTACGTCCTCACGCAATTCAACTCGGCATCCCTCAACCGCCACATCGCTCGCACCTACAACTTTTCCGGCTTCACCGACGGATTTGCCGAGGTGCTCGCCGCCCAGCAAACTCAGGAAAACCCCAACTGGTTTCAAGGGACAGCGGACGCAGTTCGCCAATATCTGTGGCTGTTAGAAGAGTGGGATGTTGATGAATACTTGATTCTTTCGGGCGACCACCTCTACCGCATGGACTACCAGAAGTTTGTGCAGAGACACCGTGAAACCAACGCCGATATCACCCTCTCTGTTTTGCCAATGGACGAGAAGCGGGCCTCGGATTTTGGTTTGATGAAAATCGACGAAAACGGCCGCATTGTTTCTTTCAGCGAAAAGCCAAAAGGCGATGCGCTCAAACAAATGCAGGTGGATACTACTAAACTGGGACTGACAGCACAGCAGGCTCAGGAAAGTCCTTACATTGCTTCGATGGGGATTTACGTCTTCAAAAAAGAAGTTCTGATTAAACTTCTGAAAGAATCTCCCAACCAAACTGATTTTGGTAAAGAGATTATTCCGAATAATGCAAAAGACCACAACGTTCAAGCTTATTTGTTTGACGATTACTGGGAGGATATCGGAACCATTGAGGCTTTTTACGAAGCTAACTTGGCGCTGACAAAACAGCCTCAGCCACCTTTCAGTTTCTACGATGAAGATGCGCCGATTTACACTCGCCCGCGTTTCTTGCCGCCGACTAAGCTTTTAGATACTCACGTAACTGAATCGATTATTGCTGAAGGCTGCATTCTCAAACAGTGCCGGATCGACCATTCTGTGTTGGGAGTTCGATCGCGCATTGAAGCTGGATGTACGATTCAAGACACTCTAGTCATGGGTGCTGACTTCTACGAACCCGACGCCGAACGGCATTCGAGTTTGGACAACGGCGGCGTCGCCCTCGGTATCGGTGCAGATACTACAATTCGCCGCGCGATTGTGGATAAAAATGCCCGCATCGGCCGCAATGTTCAAATAATTAATAAAGACCGAGTGGAAGAAGCAAACCGCGAAAACCAAGGTTTTTACATCCGCAGCGGCATTATCGTAGTCCTGAAAAATGCCACAATTCCTGATGGAACTATCATTTAGTTATTAGTCATTAGTCATTAGTCGTCAGTCATTAATTTTTTAAGTTAAAATCTGTTACCTCTCAGCAAGTGACTGATGATAAATAAGTAAATTAGTGACAGATCACCAATGACCGATGACTGATGACTGATGACGAAATTCATTCTTTTTTTTGTTGATTATTAATTCCCACCGCTGAGGCGAGGTTGTCGAAATACTTGGCTTCATTCAAAGGCTCGCGCATTATTAATAAGGGACAGTCTCTGTTACTGTCTGCCGTGATATAGATATGTCCGATCGCCTGCGTCTGGAGAATAGCTTCTGATTCTTGTATTTGCGCTCGTAGCACGACTGACAAATGCGCTGCCCGTTTCTGAGTACAACACAACTCTCGGAACTATCTTTCCACTCGTCGCAGCAGCCGCAAGGCCAACTTAGCAAATAATTCATAATGTGAGCACCCTCGTGGCGTTAAAACCTGATCCCTCTATTATCTTATCTTAATGTTTTATAGAAGTGTGTGATGTAGCTAACAGACAGCGGAGATATTATGCTATATTAGTTTGATTAAAATATATTCATTGGTTGTAAAAATAAGCTTCTATAGCACTGGTCTGGGGTGAGGAAAAAATCTCTCGAAATTTTGTGGGATGACGGCGCACTTTAGGGTATAATATAGTCACAGTTCAGACACCAGATTCAACCGGAATCGCTGCTGAGAACCTGCTAAGATTTGCATTGGGTGAAAACCTCCTAGAGAGAAGTTCGATCGCACCGCGCACCGCAAAAAAAGAGCAAAAAAAGCTGGCTCTTCCGCAACACTCAACCCGACGGGTACTGGCGCCAGCAACAGCAGCATCTCTCCGGGCTCGCTTCAACCGGGATGCACCCTAAAGCTATCGCCTCCTCCCAAAAGCCCGAAGGCGCACAACTCCTAAAAATTTATGGTGGCAAGAGTTTTACCCTCTAAAAGTTCAAAGGTGTAGCAACCGCCCATAGGGTAAGGGTGTTGTTCATTCATTGATGAAACATTGTTTTTGTTGTCGAATGCCAAAAGCATTTCTAGACCCGGCTGCTCCGGCTGCCCTCAGCACCAGAGAGCCGAATGCTATAAAATCTCAAACAACAGCGGGGTGCGGAAATTGCGATCGTCGCGCAAGCAACAACCGAACTCGATAGAGTCCAAACCTTTGATAACCTATAATTTGAATGAGATGCCGCAGGTACTTTTACTCCTGGCATTAAACTAATTCGCCATCCTGCGGCTAATTTGGGATTTATTCTTTCTAACAACTAACAAATAACAACTAATAAAGAGGGGATTGCTTAATGGCTGCAACAGATTTTAAAGACTATTACGCTATTTTGGGACTCAACAAAACTGCCAGCTCTGACGAAATTAAAAAAACTTTCCGCAAACTAGCCCGGAAATATCACCCGGATATGAACCCCGGGAACAAAGAAGCCGAAGCTCGTTTTAAAGAAGTAAACGAAGCTTACGAAGTGCTATCAGACCCAGAAAAACGCAAAAAATACGATCAATACGGTCAATACTGGAAGCAAGCTGCCACCACTCCAGGCGGATGGCCAGGTGGGGGCGGTACGACTGTAGACTTTGGCGGCGTTGACTTCAGCCAGTACGGCAGTTTTGACGAATTTATCAATGCCTTGCTCGGCCGCGCAGGTAGCAATGCGAGTAGCGGTCGCAACGCCAAGTGGAATTACAGCAACTACCGCGCCGGCGGGCCCACCGGTTTTGGCGGATTTGAAGATTTTGCGGGGTACGAAAACCGCAGCGCAGGAAGCTCTCTCGACACCGAGGTGGTGGTTTCTCTGACTTTGGGGGAAGCATTTCGCGGCACTTCCAAGCGAGTCGCCACGGGCGAAGTTTCGATTCCAGCAGGAGTAAAAACTGGCAGCAAAATTCGGGTAAAAGGCAAAGGTCAACTTGACCCGTACACCAAGCAACAGGGAGATTTGTACCTAAAATTAGAAGTCTTGCCTCACGCTTTCTTCCAATTTGAGGGAGAGAATTTGGTCTGCGAAGTGCCTATAACTCCGGACGAAGCGGTATTGGGAGCTTCAATTGAAGTGCCGGCGCCGGAAGGTATGATAACTGTAAAATTTCCAGCCGGGATGCGATCGGGTCAGTCTTTGCGGTTGCGGGGCAAAGGATGGCCCAAACCCAAGAAAGACGAGCGGACTGATTTGTTAGTAAAAATTGCGATCGTGCCGCCGAAAGAAATGAGCAGTGTAGAACGCGAATGCTATGAAAAAATCAAGGCAAATCGCACTTTTAATCCCCGCAGCAATATCAACCAAATGCTGCTTTGAAAAAACGTGCATTTCTCAGACGCAAATAATACCCTTTCTGACATATTTCCTAGGGACACAGCATTTTTGTGTCCCTACTGTATGCAAGCGCGCTCTCATTTTAAAAAAACCCTGTTAAGAACTGAAATTTTATTCGCCCGTAATTGGCAGTTTCCAACGTGATCAAGACTCTTCGCTAGCTGTTAGCTGAGTAGGCTGGCTACCTTCTTTGATGTTGATGCTAATTTTTTTAGCTCCTTTGTTCTCCAGGTCTCGGATGTACCTGTTCGAGCTGTTAGAAGCTTCCTGTCTGCTGTCATAGGGGCCAAAGTAATAGGTACGCTTTGGCGAATCAGTCTCAACTTCTACCCACCATTCGCCACGTCGAGTGCTGCTAGCAGGTTGACCTAGCACCCAAAAGGCCGTGAAAAACATAGCCAACATAGATATTTCAAACATATTTACCTCTGGGAAGATTTAAGTAGTTTTTTCTGTTCTCTCTCAATTTATCAACGCAGCAGGATCTATCGGCTCGTCCTCAGTGCTGATTTAGCCCCGATTATTTTTGGCAGTTAGTGCTAGCTAAAATCTGCATTTTGGTGGAGAAGATGCCGACATTTAAGCCACCACTACAAATATAAAGTCCGCAGGGTAATGACTAAGACAACATGATGCTTAATATTATTGTTGAGGCTTCAGTTAAGGAAAAGCTCAAACAGAACTTACACTCTCTTGACGCCCAGAAACCGGGTTGTTTAACCGATACCCCTCGCAATAGATGGAGTATTTGCGTTAAAAAACCCGGTTTCTGCCGGTTGGACTATCAAAATTATTAAGCAGCGACACCTTCTGAGAATTCATCACAAATGGTGAGAGCCGAAGGCTGACACCGTTTGATGCGGATGCTAACTTTTTTGGCTCCCTCGCTTTCCAAGTCTTCTATGTAGCCTGGAGTATTGCTGGAAGCTTCTTTGTCGGTGTCAAAGGGGCCAAAATAGTAGGTACAGTGGGGCAAGTCGGTGACAATTTCTACCCACCATTTCTCAGACTGGCGGTGGCTGGGCCCCGCAAAGACGGACAAGACTGCGACGTAGATACAAAATAAATAAAATCCGAGCATTTTTATTCTTCAGGGGTGATTTAATTTATTATTTAAATCTATCAAAATAATTTGCCCCTCGAATCAACCTCAGTGCTGATTTTGAGTCGATCGACTTTAGATGCGAGATTTTAGATCTTAGATTTTTCTTCCCATCTAAAACCTAAAGCAAAACCCGCCGGTGCGGGTTGTTTGCTAACTGAAAATGCTCTTTTTCCGAATTAGATGGCTGCGCCAACCTCAGCCTGCTGAGGTTTAGCGCTTGCCTTTGGGGAACTGTTCGATACCAGCCCAACCGTAGAAAACTAGCTCGTCGTTCTGAACTCGGCAGCGGTCTACTCGCAGTTGAGTGCCTTCTAAGGCAAATTTGTCTAAGTCTAGCAAGTTATTTACGTGGGCAATTATAGCTTGACCCAAGTCTACTGCTTGCTCGTCACCGCCGTAAGTAACGCTGACAAATTGGATTTTACGTCGGTCTTCTACTTGCAATTGAGCTGTAATATCTATTTTGACCGGTTCGCTGGCATCGCCTACGGTAATTTCGGACTGAAGCCGAATTGATTTGTCGGTTCCGAAGCTGACTTCAGTGTTTTGAAAGTGCAGAGATTGCTCTTGGTACTTCAGCTTCTGGAGTTTTTCAACTACAAAAGGTGTATTGAATGAGGTGGTTAAATCCGATCGACTTAAGACTACTCGCATATTTGCCTGGGTAGGCTGTCGCAATTTGACTTGACCTGCAAAAATCGCTCCAAAATCAATGGAGAGTGCTTGCAGGTAGAGTTCCATCACTTCTATGCGGAGGCCGTTGTACATCAACATACCTTTGCCAACAAAGTCGAAACCGTCGATGCTTCCCTGCAAGAGTTTGGCTACTGGTTCGACTCGGATGTTGGCCTCGGCCTTTTCAGAACGCTTGAATAAGGCTGCGATCGCAGCTCCTGCTACTTTACTAACAAGGCGATCGCCACTTTGACCTTGAAAGGATGTACCGCTAAACAAAGCTGCTACCATTTATTCGTTTGCTCATCTACAGTCGCCATTATAACCTCATATTAAGAAATGTAAAAATCGCTTGTGCTTATTCACCTCATAAGCAGATCTTGTTTTTTGTCTGTCTTCAAAACAACATTGTTGAAATTTAAACGCTCAGGGGGGTGCCTTGGAGACAGGCGCGATCGAGCAACGCTCCATCCCACAGGGTTTGTTCGATCACGGCGCAAAGCAAATTAGCCCCCGTCAGGTTAGCGCCGCGCAGTACGGCTCCATTCAGAATCGCTTCTTCCAAGTCAGCTCCTGACAAATCAGCGCCGGACAAATTGGCATTGCTCAAATCGGCACCAAGCAAAATTGCCCGAGCCAAAGCAGCGCCCCGCAAATCGGCGCCACGAAAATCGACACCGCTCAAATCCAAATTGCCGATGGATGCCCCCGTCAAAAAAGCACCCCCAAAACTTGCGTCGCGGACTAAAGCGTTAGCGAAGGAAGCTCCCCGCAAATCGGCATTGCGAAAATCTGCGCCTCGCAAGTCAGCGCCGCTCAAGTCAGCACCTCTGAGGTTGGCTCGCAATACGGCCCGCTGCAAGTTAGCGCCGGCGAGATTAGCTCCACTCAAGTTGGCTTGAGACAAGTCAGCACCGGCGAGTTCGGCGCCCGCTAAGTCTTTGCCGGCTAAATTAGTGCCGGCCAACATCAAAATTTTGCCTTTTCGTATGGCTTCGAGGTCATTAGTCATTAGTTTTTAGTCATCAGTCATTGGTCATTAGTCATTAGCGCACAGACAGGCTGCTGCTACAACTCCCAGTGGTAGGGTGCGCTTAGCAAGCACAGGCTGATTTTTTGTAGTGTTGGAAAAGATTTTGTGCTGAGTTTTAAATGCCCAATAATTCGGCTAGGCACTTCGGCAGCGCTCAGCACAAGCTCTGTACAAGTTCCCTATTACCAATTACCGATCGCCCATTACCCATCCAGTTATTTTATAATGCCGGAGCGGTCGCGGTCGTTCGATCGCCCAAATCCTCCAACCACACGTTAGGCAGTTGGCTCGGGCGGTTCGGTAACTCCATCAAGCCCATTTCTGCCAGCCTGACGACGTTGCTGAGAGTTTCCACCAAAGCCGGATCGAAGCGAGTGCCAGACAGTTCGCGGCACTGTTCCAAAGCTTCGCTCAAACTCAAAGCCGCACGATCGCCACGCGGTTGAGTCAATTCTTGAAAATCGGCGACCAACCCCAAAATCCGCGAAGCAACGGGTATGGTTTCGGCTCGCAAACCCTCTGGCCTGCCACTGCCGTCCCAATATTCGAGTTGATGCTTGACAATTTCCGCCACAGGTGCTAGTTCCGGCATTGCTTGCAGCAGTTGGGAACCGATGAAACTGCGATCGCGCCAAAATGATAAAGTTGCTTGGTCGAAAGCATCGGGAGTGCGATCGAACACCTCATTCGGCGCAGAAACTAAGCCGACTCGAAACAGCAATCCAGCCAGCCGCAGCCTCCGCAACTGCAAAGCCGGCAAATCCAGCAGTTGACCCAAAGTTTCCGACAAAGCCGCCACCTGCAAAGACGCTGTAGGATTGGAGGTATCGCGTTCGTCCACCCGCTGGGCCATCCGCAGAAAAGCTTGAAGTTTGTTAGCGTTCAAATTGCGGCTGACGCGCAAAGCTTGACCTTCCAATTCCCACAATTCGCGGGTTTGGCGGTTAATTGCCACCATTTGCTGCTGAGAACTTTGCAGGTAAGTGACTATCCGCGATACCACGCCACTAATATCTGCCAAGGGCGGACCTTTGGTTGCCAGGATTTCGTGGTACATTTCCAGCAAACTGTCGGCTAGGGGGGAGTTGTAATGTCGCGTCTGTTCTATAAAAATTTCTGCCGAGGCCGACACCAAAGACTGGTCAAACGACCACAAACCGTAGAACTTTCGTTCTGTATCGACTTCTGGCTTGCCCTCGGGCAAGTATTCCTCGGCTGAAAGTTCGCGGCAAAGCACCATTGCTTTGTATGTGGGGGCGACGATGATTAAATTCCATTCTTGGATGAGGGGGTCGCTCTCATCGAGATTTATTAAAGATACATTTTCTAATTGACCCGTTTTGTGGGTAGCGAAACCGCTGTCGGCTACTGCACCGATGACAACGCGCCGAGAGGCATTAGCAATATCTAGGTAGCGATCGGCTTCCTGTAAATACCATTTTCCCTGCTGAAACGTTACCAAAACTAAGGGTTGGAGTTCGCTCTTGTCCCCGCCACTGGTTTGCAAAATGTGGTCTTCTAGGGCGTGACATAGGGCTACTAGGGTGTTTTTGAAGTATACCCCGTAGCTAGAAGGCAGTTTTCCGTCGGGAAGTGTAGCTTGTAGTCTAGCGAGAGTTGATTCTGAATTCATTGCAAAAAGCGGTGCCGGCTCTTACTTATTGTAGCGGGCGATCGAACTTCTAGAAAAGACTTTGGGCAAAAGTCCGAGTTTTTGAGTTTTCACCGCTTCGCAACCGAGTCAATGTAGAGTGCGCCGAAGAGTACCTGATTAATTTTAGTAATTTTCTGGAAACCCTCTGTCTTTGGCTGAGTTTTTTTCAGACGATAAACCTGCCGGGAGGAAGACGGTAAACGACTTAAGTATTAACTACTATTTCTTACAACAATATTATTAGGAATTCTGAGCGTGCTTCAACAAAATAGAAGTTTAGGGGAACAGGCGATCGACAAAGTGGCAGAGATTGCTATTGCGAGCAAATTAGACGAATCCGAAACTTTGTCTGTCACAGTTAACACCGATCCTGGCCAGCTAGCCCAGGGAGAAGTAGAGGCCGTTGCCGTTGAGGGCAAAGGATTGGTAATGCAGCAAGATTTGCGCGTGGAAGAATTGCAAATCCACGTTAAGGATATTGCTGTCAATCCCTTGAGCGCTATGTTCGGGAAAATTGAAATGAACGGGCCTGCCTTCGGGGGGGCGCGGGCCGTTTTAACCGAAAGTGATATCAACCGCGCTTTTAATTCCGAATACATCAGCAGGAAACTGAAAAACTTAAAAGTTACTGTTGATGGCCAACAGCAGACAATAGACGTTAAAACTATTGAGTGCAAATTGCTAACCGGAACAATCGCTTTAAATGCTGAGGTATTGGTGCGGGAAACTGCCTCCACGGAAAAGATTTATTTCACAGCAAAACCTGAGATCGCAGCGGGCGGTTGGGCAATTTCTCTTCAGGATGTCGAGTATCCCGAAAACAAGGAATTTTCGCCGGAGTTAACAGAAGCTTTGGCTGACAAAGCTGGTGAAGTTTTAAACTTGCGAAATTTTGAACTTGAGGGAATGTCCCTGCGAATTCAGCAGCTAAATGTGGAAGCTGGTTTGCTGACTTTGCAAGCTGAAGCGAAAGTCGAAAAATTCCCTAATTAGGATCTTGTAGGGTGTGTCATAAACAAAAAAGCTCTTCAATTCCCGCAACTATTGGAACGGGCGCACCCTACCATTATGCTTTGCTTTGGAAAAATCTCCGCAGTTTATTCAATCCCTCTAAAGTTATAAAAAAGTCGCTACCAACCCGCCGCAAAATATCACCGCCGTTAGAGGCAGGCATGGGGAGTTTACTTTTAATCTTGACAAGTAGTAATTAAAAATTGGAAACTTTTTGTGAACACTGTAACTTCTTTTTTGAAAAAACTGCGTAGCGGTCAATTTTTGACTCAACTTTTGACTGTATGTATGGCAGGTTTGCTGCTGTTTACCAGCACCGCTTGCAATGCGGGCGATGTTCGAGGTGCTCGGCCTGAGAATCCTCCCGTTCAAGCTGGAGGAATGAATAACCCTCACAAGGGTGGCGGTGATGGATACACGAATTATAAAACATCCACCGATCCTAAAGTAAATCAGTCGCCTGCTCAAGCACAAAAGAATCGGGCTGATTTGTCGATCTTGGGCGATCGTCTCATGGCCGCGACTACCGGTGAATCTAATTCCTCAAAGCTGCTTTATCCGGGTTCTGCACCCATGGAAACTGACAAGTTCGACCTTGAACTCGGCGGAGATAAAACTCTGTTAGAAGCGCCAGACGGACAGCCGGCTAAGGCTCAACCCGTATTCGATCGCAGCGATCCCGATGCCAATATTTTAGAGAGAGTAGGCGCCGCCTTTAAGGATGCTTCTGGTTTCCTCAAAGATAGCGCTGAAGATGCCAAGGAAAGCTCGGTTACGAAACTCAATCCGCTGCAAAAATAAGTCAGTCGGAGTAAAGATGATGTAGGGGCTATCTGAAACTAGCCCCTACATAAATAATATAATTTATTGAAACTAGATAAACGCTTGTATAGCTGCTATTTGCTCAACCATATTTACGCGGTTCCTGCATTTTTGATTAAATCCCGATTAAGAGGTTTTAAATTTTAGGGAATTTATGGTGCGAATGCGGGAGACTATTTAGCGTAAATTTTACTCAGGTTGGGTAAATATAAAACAGATTGATTAAAATTAACTATTTGGCTGTAAATAAAACTGAATGAATTCTTAATTGCGTGAACGACTTCTGTCACCAACTGTGCTAAACTCGACTATTTTTAGTAAATTATCTCAAAATTCCCAGGCAAGTTTAGTAAGAAAACTTAAATTTTTGGGTCGTTCTGCAGAGCCAGGAAAAATCCTAAACACTTTTAGGCGTAAAGAAGCCTTGTAATGATGGATAAAATACCAGATAGCTCCCAGATTATTGGAGAGTTTTTTATAAAATAACAGAGTTTTTATTAGAATAGCGAGAGATCCTGGGCATTAAGGTGTTATTGAATCTTTTTAGAGGAGAAGTTTTGCCCCTATCTCTCCCGCCAGATTGATATCGCTGGCGAGGGAAAACTTTTTCAGAGATGACCCAAAGATTTGTATAATACAGGGCATATTGCCTGTAAACTGCTGAGAGCGAACCCCACAAATCGGCTGGTTGCAAGAAAATAGGGATGTCTACAGCTTCATATAAAGCCAGTGCAGGCTTTGTGTGGGATTAAAACGCCGTTTGTGTCCTCCTAAGCCAGTGATGATATTACCCTGCTGGTTTTGAATCAACAGCTAGAAACCCAGGTATAATAACGCATTGCAACAACTGGAAGCCAGGCTGAAAGGGTGAACTATTCTTAGTTAAGCGCTATACCCGTGAAAGATTTTTATGAATAATAACTCCCTTAAATTCCGCCTCCGCACTGCCCTCGTAGTACCCTTTATCCTGCAAATTGTTGCAGCAGTTGGATTAGTCGGCTATCTTTCATTACGCAACGGACAACAAGCCGTAACTGATCTTGCCAACCAGTTGATGACTGAGGTGAGCAACCAAACCGATCAGCAGCTAAATGACTATCTTTCAATACCTCATCAAATTAATCAGATAAATATTGATGCAATCGAGACAGGATTACTCAATATAGAAGACTTTGAAATGACTGGAAGTTATTTTTGGAAGCAGGTGCAAGCCTTTAAGAATGTTGGCTATATTTCAAATACGTTAGCAGATGGACGCTTTATTGGGGCTGGCAAATACTTTCCAGGGGAAGGAGTCATCATTGATGAAAAGTCTGCAATAACAAACGGAAAAGTAGCTACCTACGCCGTGAACAAGCAGGGCGAGCGGGGTAAAGTGCTACGGTTTTGGACCGACGACTTCGTGGCATCCTCATGGTATATTGAGGCGGCTAAAGCAGGTAAACCAATTTGGGGTTCGGTGTACTCTGTTGACGAAATCAACTTTATTTCTCTACCGGCAGTGCGTCCAATTTATGCAAAAAACGGCAAATTACTTGGCGTGACTGGGGTGGATTTACAACTATCAAATATTACGAACTTTTTGCGCCACTTAAACATTAGCTCATCAGGACGAGTTTTTGTCATGGAACGAGATGGGCAGTTAATCGCCAATTCTAGTTCTCAACCCTCTTTTGCCAAACTAAGTGGTAAGACCCAACGCTTTAATGCGTTAACCATTAATGATCCGTTAATTCAAAGCACTGCTCAAACTCTAAAAAATCGGTTTAGTAATTTTCAGCCAATTACAAAAAGGCAAACGTTGAACTTTCAAATTCAAGGACAACCTCACTTTGTCCGTGTTCATCCTTGGCACGACGAGTTTGGCTTGAATTGGCTAATCGTGACTGTAGTTCCAGAATCCGACTTCATGGGTCAAATCAATGCTAATACTCGTAGCACAATAGGGTTGTCTCTGGTAGCGTTGATGATGGCGCTGCTGATCGGTATTCTCACCGCTGGTTGGATTACCCGCCCCATTGAGCGGATTACCCAAGCTTCAGAAGACATGGCAGATGGCAACTTGAAGCAATACGTTAAACACACTAGCCTCGTTGAACTTGATAAGTTGGGAAACTCCTTCAACCGCATGGCAGGCCAACTCAAGGAATTGTTTGAAACCTTAGAAGATAAAGTCAAACAACGCACGGCAGAACTAGCAAATGCTAACGACGAAATCATTACCCTCAACGAGAGACTCAAGCAAGAAAATCTTCGCATGGGTGCTGAATTGGATATCGTGCGTCAAATGCAGCAGATGATTCTGCCAAACGCTGAGGAACTGAAAATTGACGGGCTCGATATTGCCGCATACATGGAGGCTGCCGATGAAGTCGGCGGCGACTACTATGATGTTTTAAACACCGATGGCGTTGTCACTCTTGGCATCGGCGATGTCACTGGACATGGACTCGAAAGCGGTATCTTGATGCTGATGGCGCAAACCGCCGTTCGCACCCTCAAGGAAATCCAGGAAACTGATCCGGTTCGGTTCCTAGATGCGCTCAACCGAACCCTTTACAAAAACGTGCAGCGCATGAATTCGGAGAAAATTCTCACCCTAGCTATTTTAAATTACTCCCAAGGACGGGTCAGCATCAGCGGTCAGCATGAAGAAACAATCATTGTGCGAAACGGTGGAGAGGTAGAACGTATCGACACAATGGATTTAGGCTTCCCCATCGCCCTCGACGATGACATTGCTGAGTTCATCAGTCACATTTCACTTGAGCTAAAACTAGGAGATGGTATAGTGCTATATACCGATGGTATTCCTGAAGCACAAGACATTAAGAAAAAACAGTATGGCATTGAGCAGATGTGTGAAGTCATTAGCCAAAACTGGCATTTATCGGCTGGGGAAATTAAGCAAGCAGTAATTGAGGATTTACGGCGACATATCGGCACTCAAAAAGTAGTTGATGATATTACGCTGTTGGTTGTGAAGCGGACCCAATTAGGTGTAGAAAAAAAGTCACAGCCACAAGCAGCAGCCTTGGTTTAGAGCGATCGCCAATACCTCGAAAAAATAAACTTATGACATTAAACTGGAAAGGGTCGTCGGGGCGATCGCATTAACAGTCAAATTTACGACGAGGTGGTAAAATTCCTCCAACGCAGTGCCACGAAAGAGGCTAAATATCAAGCGAACTTCAAAGCTGTAGTCACCGTCATAGTTTCTATGAGTGTCATATATTAATGGTAATTAAATACGATTTTTTGCCAGTCATTTTTTCCCTCATTTTTGCCTCCTATATCACCTTATAATTACCTGGGAGCCTGACTCCAAAAAACGGTGAAAATATTCGCTTAGGTGGGTTAATTCGTGGTTCGTTGACGGGAACGGGCATTTGGGCAATGCACTTTTTAGGAATGCTGGCTTATCACCTGCCAGTAGCGAGCGCCTACGATTTACCCATGGTGATTGTCTCTTGGCTTGCTGCAGTCATTGCATCTGGTATTGCCTTCTACAGCTTGCATTGAGGTTTTGCACACAGGTTCTCATTGTTAATCCCCGGTATTCTCATGGGCTATGGCATTGGAAGTATGCTTGATATTGGCATGGCGGCGATGCCAGTACCTGCCGAAAGGCACCATAATTACTCGATTGTGGCACTGTCTTTCTTAGTTGCCGTTATTTCCAAATCTATAAGGAAGTCCGATGTACGACTTGACGAGATTCACTTTAAGGGACATGGCCGAATGCGGGTTGGCTCTACGCCAGTTCGGCTTGGGGGTTGAAAGTATGGAAGAGGCGAGTAACAGAATTGTTAGGTATCTTTACGAAAATTTCTGTACTAAGCCAACTGGTGAGAAATCCTGCGCCCTCGTCCGTTTGTTCAAAACTTACCCTTATGAAGACTTAGAAGTCGAACTTACCGAGTATGCCCGTAGTATGTTGGACCACTATCCCCCTTTGCCTGGCATGAAGTGCATGAATCTACTGGCAACGGTAGGAGAACAAACGGAATGGAACTCAAGACACACATCCGTTGGACACAAAGCTATTCCACTGGCAAGTGAATCTGTAGTCGCTCAGATGCCGATGATCTCACAACTCATCAGACAGCTCGGCTTAGATATAAAAACAGTTATCAACCCTGACCCGAATCTTTTGGTAGAAATCGAGCAGAGGAAATACAACGTCTTCTATGTACCTGAAGCGATTGGCAGCCCCTATATTCCCGCTCAAGACTCCTTTGTGATTCCCTTCGGAATCAAGTCTGTGTTGGGGTTTGGTGGTCTATTACCTTCAGGCAATATGTTTGCAATTATCATGTTCTTGAAAGTCCAGATTCCCCATAACACGGCTCAGATGTTCAGCACTCTGGCGCTGAACGTCAAGACAGCACTGCTGCCCTTCGATCGAGGAGCTGTCTTCGCTCAAAAAGATGAATCTGCTACAGCCTCTAGGCAAATATTCACAAGAAATACTGAGCAGGAGCTAGCGCAGCTTAAATCCAAAGTAGCGACTTTGACGCAGTTGCTTGATGTTTTTGACCAATCGATCTTTGTACAATCCGATCGACTCGAACAAGCCATAGAGCAACTGGCGGACTCCGCGCAAAAGTTAGATACCCTCAACGAGAGACTCAAGGAAGAAAATCTCCGCATGGGTGCTGAATTGGATATCGTGCGTCAGATGCAGCAAATGATTCTGCCCAATGCTGAGGAACTGGAAATTGAAGGACTCGATATTGCTGCATACATGGAGGCTGCCGATGAAGTCGGCGGCGACTACTATGATGTCTTAAACACCGATGGCGTTGTCACTCTTGGCATCGGCGATGTTACTGGACATGGACTCGAAAGTGGCATCCTGATGCTGATGGCGCAAACCGCCGTTCGTACCCTCAAGGAAATCCCCGAAGTAGACCCCGTTCGGTTCCTAGATGCGCTCAACCGCACCCTCTACAAAAACGTGCAGCGCATGAAGTCCGAAAAAAGTCTCACCTTAGCAATTTTAAATTATTCCCAAGGACGGGTCAGCATTAGCGGTCAGCATGAAGAAACAATTATTGTGCGAAACGGTGGAGAGGTAGAACGTATCGACACGATGGATTTAGGTTTTCCGATTGCTCTTGACGATGACATTGTTAAGTTCATCAGTCATATTTCAATAGAGCTATACCCAGGAGATGGTATAGTGCTATATACCGATGGTATTCCCGAAGCAAAAGACATTAAGAGAAAACAATATGGCGTGGAGGCGATGTGTGAAGTCATTAGCCAAAATTGGCATTTGTCGGCTGGGGAAATCAAGCAAGCGGTGATTGACGATTTACGGCGACATATCGGCACTCAAAAAGTGTTTGATGACATCACATTGTTGGTTTTGAAGCGGACCCAATTAGGCGTAGAAAAAAAGTCACACCGTCCCGCCACGGGATTGGTTTAGAGCGATCGCCCATACCTCTACAAAATAAACTTATGACGTTAAACTGAAAAATAATCGTCGGGGCGATCGCCTTATGAGTCAAATTTACGAATATGTGGTGAGATGTCTCAAATGCCGCCTCCCAAAAGAGGCTGAATCTCCTGAGAACTCTAAAGCTGTAGTCAATCTCTAAATTTCTATAATTAAATGTATCTAATGATCTCTTGCATCAAGGTCAATAAAGAGTTCGATGGCGGGATGAGAACTCGATTTATTGACCTTAGTGCTTTCTGTCAATTAAAACTATTCACTCAAAGTTTTTATACATGATAGCAGCGTAAGGCGCGCCGAGGCGCACCCTACCTGATATATAAGCAAGGGTAATTTCTATTCCTCTCAAAGCTTTTTCCGATCTAAAAGAGCTTGGTTCTATTTTTTCTTTGAATCAGAAACATCAGCAATCAAATCGTCTTTATCAACTTTCGGGACAAAATCAGGGCGTTCTTTGGATTCCCAACCAGGTGGGCGCTTGGAGTTATACCAGGCGATCGAGCCGATCGTAGCTGCAGCAATAAAGCCAGCAACAAGAACTAATATTGGAGTGGTCAAGCTGACACTTGATTCCGGCACTGGCTGCTGCATCAGCAGATCAATCATTACTCGCTTGATGGGTGCAACAAGAACTGCCATGGGAGTGGTCAAGCTGATATCTATCATTAGGCCAAATCCTTATCTACTCTACTTTTACATTATCTTAAGTGCTAATGCCGTTTTGTTGATATATCTGAAGACAGAAAAAGTGACAGAATTGCCGTCATAATGGTTAGAGGTTGAAAATATGAGAGCTGATTTTATGCCGTTGGGGACAATAGCATTGCTGTTGGCTGCTAGTTTCAGCCTGGGTGCTTTACCGCTAACGGGATGGGCGGTGCGAGTTTTTACCCGCCGAGATTTGAGGGCACTGGGTACGGGGAATGTTGGCGTGTCGGCAGCTTTCATTCACGGGGGGAAATTAGCGGGAATTGCTGCGGTGTTGGCGGAAATTGCCAGGGGTATTGTACCGGTTTTGGCAGGGCGATTTTGCTTCCCGGATGCACCTGCGATCGCGATCGCGCTGTTAATTCCGCTAGTTGCTGGCAGATATGCGATCGCCCGAGGTGGAGGCGTGACCAACGCGGTTTGGGGTCTTTTGGTATTTTCGCCGCCAGTGGCTGTTTCATCGGGCATTTGGGGGCTGCTGGTGTGGGGTTGGGCACAGCGGTGGTGGGGTGAGGGCGATCAGGCGAGACTCTTTGCTTCCCGTTGCGGGTGTCTGTGTACTCCTATCTGGGTTTGGGTGTGGCGACAATCAATGCCTGAATTTTTAGCAGCAACAGGATTAGCTTTGTTGTTAGCAGCAATTAATTTCAGCCAGGGTGATGATATGGCTTTATCTAAATCTGAACAATTGTTTTCTCTTGATGACTCGTTAGATGCTGCAATCTGCGGCGATAAAGCGGCTAAATTGTCTCAACTGAAACGCGCAGGTTTTAACGTACCTACGGGTTTTATATTGGCCTCGAAGGAAGAAGGAAGATGGAAGAAGGAAGAAGGAAGAGGAGATCAGGAAAATGGCGAGCGACTGTTACTCAGTAATTCTGTAATCCAAAATCTAAAATCCAAAATCAAAAATCGAATGATTGTGCGTTCTTCTGCTGTGGGAGAAGACGGCGATTTTAGTTCGGCGGCTGGACAATATGAAACCATTGGACCTGTTTTGACGGCAACAGAATTAATCGATGCAATTAATCGCTGTCGCCAGTCTTATTTGACTGCCGAAGCTGTGGCTTACCGCCGACAGCGACAACTGCCAGACACGCAAATGGCTGTATTAATTCAGCCTTATATTGACAGCCAAGTTGCGGGAGTGATGTTCAGCCGCAATCCTTTAGATGGCGGTTCCCAGATTATTATTGAAGCTTTACCGGGAGGGGCTGAATCTGTTGTCGGCGGACAAGTTACTCCGATTCATTTGGAAATAGATTTTAGTAGACCGGAATCATTAGAAGAAAGTTTAAGTGAATTTAAAAATAATTCAATTATTGATAAATTGATTATAGCAGAATTAGCGAAACAAGCCCAAGCAATTGAAGCATTTTTTCACGGCATCCCCCAGGATATTGAGTGGAGTTGGGACGGTGAAAAAGTTTGGATTTTGCAAAGTCGCCCCATTACTAATTTGCAGCCATTCTGGACGCGAACTATTGCAGCAGAAGTGATTCCTGGTGCAATTCGTCCCCTAACTTGGTCGATTAACCGGCCGCTGACTTGCGGGGTTTGGGGAGAGATTTTTAAGGTGGTTTTGGGCGATCGCGCGATCGGCTTAAACTTTAATGAAACGGCAACTTTGCTCGGATCTCACGCCTATTTTAATGCGACTTTGTTGGGCGAAATCTTTCGGATGATGGGATTGCCGGAGCAGGGTTTGGAATTTTTGCTGAGAGGGCAAAAAATGGGCAAGCCGCCTTTGGGGAAGATTTTGCCTTCTTTGCCGGGTTTGTGGCGTTTGGTGCAGCGGGAGAGGGCGCTGAATGCAGAATTTAAAGGCGATCGCACTTCTATTTTTATCCCAGCACTGCAAATTCTGGAGAAGGAAGAAGGAAGAGGTTCGAGCGAAGCAATATTAATGCCCAATGCCCAACGCCCAATGCCCACTTATCAATATTTGTCGGAATTGTTGGAGAAAGCCGAGCAAATTCAGGAGTGGCTAAAACCGATTACTTACTACAATATATTAGGGCCGATTGGGCTGGCTATTCGCAAGGCTATTTTTCGCGTTTCTGATGAATGGCTGGACAATGACAGCGCTCCTGAAATTGCTTCTGTGAGATCTTTGCAGCAGTTGGCTCAGAAATTGCGCCAAGCTGCTGTTTCGCAGTCTGAAGAAACTCTTTCAGTAGCAAATTTAGCACATATATTTGCCGAAAGTCCGGCTTTACAAGCAGAATTTAAAAAGTGGCTTGATACTTACGGATATTTGAGCGAGGTGGGAACGGATATCGCTGTTCCTACTTGGCGAGAACAACCGGAAATTTATCAAAAGTTGGTAATAAGTATAGCTCAAAAAGCCGAAAATAATTTAATCGAAAAGCGTGAAAGAAGATTGACTTTTTCGCAGAAGTGGCGATTAGATAAATGTCAGGAAAGAGCGAGCGTCAAAAACGAAATTAGCGAAATTTACGCGCGGTTGTTGGCTCATTTACGCTGGACTTTTTTGGAGATTGAAGCTTGCGGATTGGCAATGCAGGTGTTCCAGGAAAGCGGAGATATTTTTTATCTGGAATTTGGGGAAATTCAGCAGTGGATTCGCAGCGGTGCGAGTGTTTCGTTTAAGGATACAATTAGGGAAAGGCGCGATCGCCTGTTAGCCGATCGCGATCGTCCGATTCCCCCCGTGGTCTACGGGAATTTGCTGCCTAATTCTCAGACAAGGGCGATCGAACTTACCCAATCCGCAACTAATATCATCCAGGGAATTCCCGCGAGTATTGGTCGTGTCGAAGGCTTTGTCAAGATTTGCCGCACCGCGAGCACAGATTTAGGAGAAAATGCGATCGCAGTAGTTCCTTACACCGATGCGGGTTGGGCGCCGCTGCTATTAGGAGCAACAGCAATTATCGCCGAAGTTGGCGGCCAACTATCTCACGGGGCAATAATTGCTCGCGAGTACAAAATTCCCGCAGTCATGAATATTGCTGAAGCAACAACTCGCCTGCGAGACGGTCAAAAAGTCCGAGTAGACGGGTATCTCGGCACTGTAGAATTGCTGGAATAATAATTAGCAACAGGCTTTCCGGCCTGTTCCACAAAGAGTTGATTTATTGTGGAACATGCATATTGCGGAACGGGCAAGATGCCTGTTCCACAATAAAATTGAGTTTGGTGGAACGGGCATCTTGCCCGTTATTGAAAATGGTGAAAGATGTAAGCTCAAACCAATAATCTCCTAAACCCGCCCCGACTTTCTTAGACTAAGAAATTCTGGACAACATAATTCCCCACATTTCTACCCACACTTAAACCATTTACGTTAGCACTCATGAAATGAATGCCTCCGTAAAGGCGACTCATGCCCGATTCATCAGCCGCTTCGCTGAAGTTTTCAAAGGTTCGCAAAGTGTTAACAGTCCTGTCTCCCCGATCTCCAAAGCCATAATCCGAACCAAATACAGAACTCATAACAGTATCTGCCGCACCGCTAAAGGTACTGTGACCCGACGTGTACTCAGGGAACGGCGGAGTAGTTAGCAGCGGAGTCCACAGGGGGTCGGCTGTTGTTTCGGGATTGTTGTCTGTGTCAGCTTGGCGGATAGCTGTCACGGGACGCCAGAAGTTGTACTCATACTTGGCATCCCAGCAGCTAATAGCTGCATCGGCCAGAGCAATATTCAGCAGGGCGAACAAGCGGGCGTTATCTTCTAAGGATTGACCAGTGAGAGTCGCTGTTTCTTCGGCGATTTGGTTCCAGTGGCCCGGAGGCGTAAACGTCCCAGCGCCATTAGCCCAGAATTTGGCGATGACTGTTTGGTCTGGGGTGCGCGTGAGGCTGTCACTTTTGCCGATTTCTTTGATATAGTTAACCTCCTCTGCGTACTTGGCGCTGTCAAGGGTGGGCGGGCCCGACGGGCGGAACTGAGAACCGCTAGTCATCGCAAAGGGAGTAACTTCGACCCACTGTGGCGCTAACCCTGCTGCAAAAGCGGGGGGAGTCGGCACCCAACTGCCGGGGTCGGTTGAGGGGGTATACTGCACTACTTTCGTGATGCCGTCGGTACTCCGCGAACTGATAATTTGGTCGGCAACTTGCTGTCCGAGGGCAATCCCGTCTTGTTTGGCTTTACCGTCGGTAATTTTAGCTAGAGACGATGCGTATGCTTGGTCAAATGTGGCTGCTTGCGCTGGGTAGAGCTTGACTAAGACGCGGTGGGCGGCTGCGGCGGTGGCTGCTTCTGCTGATGTACCTGCAGGTGGGTCTATTTCCACGAGGTAAGGGCTGTATTTTTTGCTGATCGAGTTAACAGCATCGTAAATGGCTACGTGAACCATTGCCATGTTGCGGGAAGCGAGGGGAGGCGCGGTGCTGGCTGTCCGCACTGCATTCAGCAGGACTCCGTTCCACTCGGTGACAGGGTTGCCCGATAGCTGATTTGTGAATTGGTCGCGATTGATTGTGTTGCTGTTGACTCCTGGCAAGACTGCTAAATATTCGCCCGTGAGTTTGTCTTGAATTACGGTGCTGTTGCTGTTGACTCCGGTGCCTTGCTGGATGTTTAAATCTTCAAATATGAGACCGTCTAGCAATCGAATTTTGTCATTACCGTTGCCGAAGTCGGCGATGTAGTCGGCTGTGGCTACAGTTGGCCCGCCGAGGCCTTTAGTAATGGCAAATAAATCATCGCCTGCGCCGCCGCTCACGGTATCGCTACCTGCGCCCGCGTAGATGATATCGTTGCCGGAATCGCCACCAATTAGATCGCTGCCTTTGCCTCCCCAGAGGATGTCATTGTCCGCACCGCCAACAATCGTATCGTTGCCTTGGTCGCCGCAGATTTTGTCTTTGCCTGCATTGCCTTCTAGATAGTCGTCTCCGCTGTTGGCATAAATTATGTCGTTACCATCCAATCCGTTAAATCTGTCTGGTTGGGTGGTTCCTTCGAGAAAGTCAAATTTAGGAGTTGGGGGGAGAGATGCCATGTTTATTTATTGGATATTTTGATTAAAGCGCAAAGGTTTGTACCGTCTGTAGATGCTTCGGTGTGTTTACCCCTGATTTAATATTATTAAACTTTCTGGTTGACAAGTAAACGCCACAACCAAGCTTTATTTAATATTTAACGGGCTTTTTATGAAGTTTTGCGCTTTGAATCTGCGTAAAAATACAGATGTTAAAACTGCATTAGATACTGCAACGTTGGTGATTGTTTATAAAAAAACTGTTTTTTTTAATCTTTAGGGCAAGATAATTTTTACCAGCATAAAAGGAGCAGATTGTGTAACTGAATAAGTATATATTGATTAAGCACTTCTCAAAGCTGCGATCGGGTCGAGTTTGGCGGCTTGGCGGGCAGGGACAACGCCGAAGAAGAGGCCGACTGCACCGGATACACTGACAGCAAGGGCGATCGCCACGGGCGAAATACCAGCTTGCAAGGGTGTGAAATTACCTACAAGCAAGATACCGCCGACACCTACGCAAGTACCGACTATCCCTCCGGCAGCCGACAAAATTACAGCTTCGACAATAAATTGAAACAAGATATCTTGTTGGGATGCGCCGATCGCCTTTCTGAGCCCAATTTCCTGAGTGCGTTCGCTAACAGACACAAGCATAATGTTCATAATCCCAATGCCCCCGACTAATAGGGAAATGCTGGCAACAGCAGTTAACATCAGAGTCAAAGCGCCGGAAATTGCCCCCATTCTTGCCATTAAATCTTTCTGGTTTCTGACACTAAAATCATCTTCGGTAGTAATTTTGTGCCGCAATCTCAGCAGGTTTTCCACCTGAAATTGCGCCGCGTCCATTTGCGATTCATCTTTAATTGAAATAAATATCGATGTGACAGCCAAACCGTAGGGAGATGTGCGCCCGACTATGCGATTGGCCATTGTGGCGATCGGCACAGCGGCGGAATTGTCAAAATTCGTACCAAAAGATGTGCCTTTGGGCGCCAATACTCCAATTACTTTGAGGCTGACATTTTGGATTCGCACCTGTTCGCCCAAGGGATTTGTATTGCCAAAAAGTTTCTCCGCTAATTCCGAACCGAGAACCACAACTTGGTTACTTTGCTTAACATCAAGTTCGGTCAAAAACTGCCCTTTTGCCATTTCAAAACTTCTGACTTCTAGAAATTCGGGAATCGTGCCAAAAATTAGAGCAGAAACGTTTTTGTTGCTGTAGCGAACAATCTCTGAACTGTTAAGTTCCGCTGACACGCCTTGAACGGAGGGGACTTGAGTTGCGATCGCCTTTGCGTCTGGCAGTACGAGAGTTTGAGGCGCACTTGAGATGGTACTTCGCCTAGCGTTCGGTACTCCCGGCCTCACGATTAATACGTTTGTACCCAGGGATTGAACTTGTCCTGCTACAAATTTTTGAGCTCCTTCTCCAATTCCAATCATGGCAATTACTGAGGCGTTGCCGACAATCATGCCAATCATTGTTAAACTGCTGCGAGTTTTGTTTGCTAGCAGTGTTTGACCTGCCATTTTGACGCTTTCAATAAAATTCATATTTTCTTTAAATGAACAAGAAGGAAGAAGAAAAACAGGCCAATGTCATGCTTTGCTGTGCGTCCAAATCCCAGGGGATCGGGATTGCGACGCACAGCAAACCATGACACACTTAATAATGAATTACTACAGTCAACAGTCAACAGTCAACAGTCAACAAACTGATTAAGCACTTCTCAATGCCACAATCGGGTCTAATTTAGCAGCTTGTTTTGCAGGTACGATGCCGAAAAATAAGCCGATACTGCCGGAAACACCGACTGCAAGTGCGATCGCCACTGGGGAAACGCTAGCTTGCAGGGGAGTAAAAGCAGCTACTAAAAGCACGCCGCCGATACCAAATCCAGTGCCGATCGCCCCGCCTGCAGCTGACAAAATCACAGACTCGATCATAAACTGAATCAGGATATCTTGCTGAGATGCTCCGATCGCCTTTCTCAATCCAATTTCCTTCGTGCGTTCGGTAACAGAAACCAGCATGATATTCATAATCCCGATTCCGCCCACAAACAGCGAAATTGCCGCCACGAAAGCCAACATCAACGTCAAAGCACCAGTAATACTGCCCAAAGTATTCATCAAATCTTTCTGGTTGCGAACAGTAAAATCATCCTCTTTAGTAATTTTATGACGCAATCTCAGCAAATTTTCTATTTGAAATTGGGCTGCTTGCATCATAGTTTCATCCTTGATGGCAACCGAAATAAATGTTACTTTTGTACCGTAGGGAGACGATCTACCTACGATACGATTTGCCATTGTTGTGAGCGGCAAATAAACGTTCATATCTTGATTGTCGCCAAAACTAGAACCTTTTGCCTGCATGACCCCAATCACTTGAAAGGTCGAGTTTTTAATGCGGATGTATTGACCAACTGGCTGTGTATTGCCAAATAATTGTTCGGCTGCTTCCGATCCTAAAGCTACTACATTTTCTTGTCTTTCTAAATCTAATTTGCTTAAAAATCGGCCTTGACCAACATCAAAGCTTCTGACTGTCAGAAATTCTGGGGTAGTTCCCACAATCGAAGATGAGACATTTTTGTTGCGGTAGGTAACGAGTTGACTGTCATTGAGAGTTGGTGCGACTTCTTGGACAGAAGGAACTTGAGATGCGATCGCCTCTGCATCTTCCACTACTAAAGTCTGGGGGGGAATCACCGGGCGGCTTTGCGCTTCAGGACTTCCAGGAATAATAAATAGCAAGTTTGAACCCAGAGAGTTAACTTGTCCCTCGATAAATGTTTGAGCTCCTTCCCCGATACCGATCATAGAAATTACCGAAGCATTGCCGATGATAATTCCTAACATCGTCAAGGTGCTGCGAAGCTTGTTTGCCATCAAAGTTGTGACAGCCATTTTGACGCTTTCAACAATATCCATAATTCGATTTTGAATTTTAGATTTTAGATTTTAGATTAAGGAATTGGTAATTGGGTAAGGTGCGCAATGCGCACCCTACTAATGACTCGTGCGCGAGAGGATAGCACTCAAATGACTACTTTTGATTCTTGATGATATCCTCTAGTTTTTTACCTTGAGGAAGTTCGGTAAAAACGCGATCGCCCGCGGCAGCACCCTCTAAAATCTGAATCTTGTTGCCAATAGTCGATCCAACAGTAACAGGCTTAAACTTCGGCTGCTGTTTCTCATCGGGAACTAGGACACCCGTTTGACCTTTATTAGTCACAATTGCCACCGTCGGCACAACTAAAGCATTGCTCAGCTTTTGACCGACAAATCTCAAATCTACATTCATCCCCGATTGCAGCGACTCTTTGCCCGTATCAATGGCAACTCGCACTTGAAATAGCGTCACATCCCGTTCCTTAACAGCTTCCGGCGCAATTAATTTAACGCGGCCTTTAAACACTTTGTCTGGATAAGCATCGGCGACTATTTCAACTTCTTGACCCGGTTTAATTTGACTGATATCAGCCTCCGGGACTTTCGCCAAAACTTCCACATCTCTAGCTAAAGCGACAATCGATGTCGAAGTTGCCGAAGTAGCTTCCGAGGCAGAAGTTGCCGGAGTTACAAAAGCTCCTTGGATGGCGTATCTTTGGGTAATAATTCCAGCAAAAGGAGCGCGAACTTTCGTATCTTCTAACTGCACTTCTTGAAAGCGGACTTGAGCTTGAGCTTCGGCTAATTCAGCTTGAGCTTGAGCTATTTCTTCCGGGCGAGAACCGTTTTCTTGTGCCGCCAATTGGCTTTTTGCTTCAGCAACTGCTGCTTCGGCTTTGGCGATTTCTTCGGGACGGTTGCCGTTTTCTAGCTGCGCTAATTTGCTTTTAGCTTCGGCAACTTCTGCTTCGGCTTGGGCAATTTCTTCCGATCGCGTGCCGTTTTGCAATTGGTTCAATGCTTGCTGCTCGACTTGCACAGCAGCTTGCAGTTGCTGAATTTGCGACAGCCGATTTTCTTGTAGTTGTTGCAGGCGTCTTTGAGATTCTATTAATTTAGCTTGGGCTGTACGATTTTCTTTAATTAATTCATCCAGTTTATCTTTAGCTAGAGCACCTTCTTCCACTAGCGGTCGATTGCGTTCCACCCGTTGAGCGGTGAGTTCGGCTTGAGCTTTACTCGAGTCAATTTGCGTTTGTGCTTGGGCAATTTCTTGTTTGACACTGCCGGTTTGAGCATCTGCTAAACGAGCTTGAGCTTGGGCTAAACGAGCTCGCGCTTGGCTGACTTCTTCAACGCGGCTGCCGGCTCTCAGTCGCTGCAAGCCTGCTTGAGTTTGCTGCAAGCGGGCTCTGGCTCCTGCAACTTCTTCCACGCGGCTGCCGGCTTGGACTTGTGCGAGACTGGCCTCGGCTTGCTCTAAGCGCGCTCGGGCGCTGGCGATGTCTTCCGATCGATTTCCGGCTTCGATTTTGGCAAGTTTGGCTCGAATGCTAGCTTCGCGGGCTTTAGCTTGAGCGAGTTGAGCTTCTACATCGCGGCTTTCCATGCGCGCCACAATCTGTCCTGCTTCGACTCGATCGCCCTGTTCGACAAACAATTCTGCGATCCTGCCGGAGCCTTTGGGGCTGAGATTCACGCGCTGTACGGGCTGCACCGTGCCGCTAGACGTGATCCGTACCGTGAGGTTTTGCGCTTCCACCGGCACTGTCATAGTGGCGATCGCATCTACTTTCGGCTGCGATCGACTTTTTGCTACATATATAGTGGTCGGTACAGCTAGCAACCCGGCTGCAACCAACCCAATCGCCCACCGCTGCGGTTTGCGCGCGGGTTTCTTCGGAGACTGCTTTTGGGCGGTTTTGTTATCTGCAATTTTAGTCTCTGCGGTCTTGGTGTCTACAGTCTGAGTATCTTCCACCTTGACCTGAGCAGTTTCCTTTTTAGGGCTAACGATCATACCGACTCACCTAATTTAATCTCAGGATTACCTTAAAGGTAAAATTTTTGCTGATGCTTGGCATCGTCTTTCAGACTCATCCGATCGGGTGATTTTAAAAAAGTTCCCCAACCAGCACCTGTAAACAATTATAGCTAATCTTTGCAATTTATTAAAAAATGTTAAGTTTTTTCAGCTAAAAGAGGTGGGTCTAAACAGAATCGCTCCTGGCTGCTGGCAAATAAAAATATATTTTAGCAGATAATATTGTTTTTGGGATCTAGGATCGTGCTTCTCACCAGCAACAAAGGCAGATATGGCAGGGGGCGATCGATCGTCACTAGGTCATTGTGGACTCGTGTTAGCGATCGCAGGGGGATCGGCCAGTGAATCGCTCGTAACGACACAATATTAAGAGCCTTACTCTCATAAACCCGGCTTCAGGGGTAGCGCTGCATAAATCCTGAATACATATCCGCCCTGTGTCCACAACAGGTTAAAATATTTTTCAAATTCGTTAAAAATGGACAAAAAAAACAATGAATCGTCCTCAAAGCGTTACTGTTTTGGCAATATTGCAGCTAATTAGCGGCGTCTTCAGCCTCCTTGACGGCTTGTTCATCTTACTTTTTGCTGGCATTTTTGGCGGTCTTGGTGCGGCTTTCGGCGGGGCAAAAGTTGGCACGGTAATCGGTGGTTTCATTGCAATTTTTGCTGCAATAAGTTTTATTTTAGGCCTCCTCTCCTTACTCTTAACTTGGGGTTTGTTTCAACTCAAAAATTGGGCATGGACGGGAACGTTAATTGTCCATATCCTTGCCACCCTCACGCAAATTGTCAAAATGTTGGGCAGCGGCGGTACAGCAGTCAATTTTTTAACTCTGGGTTTTGCAGTGGCTAGCATTTACTACCTGCTGCGGCCGGATGTTAAACAAGCATTTCGTGTCTGATTTCCTTTTCATTAACGGTACTGAATTCTCGGATCGAAAAAAGCATAGGAAATATCAACCGCCAGATTAATCAGTACAAAAGTCACAGCCACAAAAATTACTCCTCCTTGGACAATTGGGTAATCCCGCGTCAGAATACCGCTATAAATCCAAGAACCAATTCCCGGCCACGAGAAAATCGTTTCAGTCAGAATAGCGCCACCTAAAAGAGTGCCGAACTGCAAACCGATAGTTGTGACGATCGGTAAAAACGCATTTTTCAAAGCGTGTTTCAAAATCACCCAATATTCCGGCAATCCCTTAGCCCTTGCAGTGCGGATGTAATCTTGAGAAAGCACTTCCAGCATCGCAGAACGAGTGATGCGAGCTATAATAGCCAGAGGAATAGTTCCTAAAGTCAAAGCTGGCAGGATTAAATGGGCGATCGTATCTCGCAAAGCAACCAAATCCCACCTCAGCAAAGAATCCAAAACATAAACACCCGTAATCGACTTAAAACCAAACCCCAAATCTACACTAATCCGCCCGCTTGGAGGCAGCCATTTTAGATAAACTGCAAACAAATAAATCAACATCAATCCCAACCAATACACCGGCAAAGATACGCCAATTAACGAACCGCTCATCGCGAGATTGTCCAGCCAGCTATTTTTCCGAACAGCAGCCAAAATCCCCGCCGGAATTCCGATAAAAAGTGCCACCAACATCGCCACCACAGAGAGTTCAAAAGTAGCAGGCCAGCGGCTTGTAATTTCATCAATTATCGGAATACCGCTAATAATACTATTTCCCAAGTCAAAGCGAAGTAAACTCCATAAAAAAGCCAAATATTGCAAAGGTAAAGGCTGATTTAAACCTAATCTGGCTTTCAAAATTTCCACCTGTTCGGGCGTCCCCCGTTCTCCCAAAAGCACTGTAGCTGGATCTCCCGGTATCAAATGCAAAAATATAAATACTAGCAGAGTGATTCCGAAAAGGACTGGCAATAGTCCCAGCAAACGTTTAGCAATATATTGAAACATCAGTTGATCTCATTCACCTTGCAAATTTGCCAAAATCCGATCGACCGTTTCTTCTACCGTTAGATTGGTTGAATCCAGCCAGTAGCCAAGGCGAGGAGTTTCGGTACGGAGAATGCGATCGAAGGCATAAACCATTGTTTCGTTGGCATATCCGGTCTTCGATCTTGCTGCATCCCGTGCCGCTACAACTTCTGCCGTCGGACACAGAACGATCGCGGACAACGGCACATCGTGGAAACTCGCAAGTACCTCAGCCAGTGCCGAACCAATGATGATGTCTTGATAAACGACCGTAAAACCAGCCTGGAGATAGTGTCGCGCTGCCATTGCTGCCAGGTGATACCGCAGTTGAAGCTGCTGATATGCCTCGGCTGACAAATTTAACGCCATTTCCGCCTGTCCATTCACAATCATGCGACGAAAGATATCGCCGCGAAGGTGGACACTTTTGGGCAACCGTTCGGCAAGTGATTGGGCCACACTTGATTTTCCGGCAGCCATGTTCCCAGTAATCAAAATAATTTGTGGCTGATGATTTGCAGGTTGCGGATTGCTGTCCATACTGTTTGTTAAGGTAAATTCATGTTAAGTATGAGAACCGAGGAGAGGTGTCTCGATCTAAACTCTCAATTTTTGCTCACTTCCTCAAAAGACTCCGACCCCAAAGGACTCGGAATCCAACCTTGAATATTCTTGCGTTTCCCTAAAAGCGGCTGCGAATGTACGATCGGCAAACGCACAGCTTCCCCGTGCAAAATCTCGCTAACTTCCGCATAAATTTTCGCCCTAGCAGCTTTATCCCCACTCGCCCTCCCCCGATCCAAAAGTTCCAGAACTTTGGGATTTTTCCAATTTCCCAAATCCGCCGTCGAACCCGGTCCGAAGTGAGGATAATAAAAATTGTCTGGATCGCCGTAATCTCCACTCCAACCCATCATAAAAGCTTGAAAGCCGGGAGGTTTGAGGCGATCGGCTAGATAAGCAGACCAATCCTTTGTCAGCAATTTTACCCGAATCCCGATCGCGCTCAAATCCGCCGCCAAAGCCTCAGCAATCGGCTTCGGCGTGGGAAAATAGGGACGGCTGACGGGCATATACCACAAATCCAAATCAAAACCGTTCGGATAACCGGCTTTCGCGAGAATTGCTTTAGCTTGCTGCGGGTTAAATTCATAATCTTTAACTCTATCGGACGCCGCCCAATTCAGCGCAGGCGGGATAAATTGCGAATCATGTTTTCCGAGTTCTCCCCAGAAAGCTTGCACTATTGCTGGCTTGTTAATTGTTTGGGCGATCGCCCGCCTGACTTCGGGTTTTGACAAAGGTTCGTAACTCGGATTTAACGCGAAATAACCGACATTAAAAGAAGGTCGCACAACAGCTTCTAAATTAGCATCTCCCTCAACCTCTTTCAGTTGATCCGGCGTTAAATCCACAGTAAAATCAAGTTGACCAGCTCGCAACTGAGCCAGTCTCGCCGCCGGATCGTCAACAAAACGAATTACCAATTGATTGACTTTTGGCGTCCCGGTTTTCCAATAATTAGGATTTTTCTCTAAAACAATGCGATCGCCCGATCGCCATTCCTTAAACACAAAAGGCCCCGTACCCACCGCCAGCGACCCCGGAGTGCCGTAGTTAGCACCCGCTTTTTTCACCGCCGTCGGACTCGCCATCCCGAAATAACCAGACCCAATCGCCGAGGGAAAAGCAGCAAAAGGTTGATTTAAAACAAACTTAATTGTAAACTTATCAACAACTGCCACATCTTTTACCAGGGAATTTTTATCTCCCTTAAAACCACCAAAAAAATTCTTCCAAATTGGATAACTTTTGCCAGATTCTCGATAACCGTTAGGATTTTTCGCATCCCACCAGCGCTCCACATTAAACTTAACAGCTTCCGCATCAAAATCCGTGCCGTCGTGAAACTTTACGCCGGAACGCAACTTAAAAGTCCAAGTTTTACCATCTTTAGAACTTGACCATTCAGTAGCCAGACTCGGTTCAAGTTCCACAGTTCCCGGTTTGAAATCAGTCAAGCGATTGTAAATTTGGTCGATAACAATCACTGAATTGCCATCAGTAATATTTCCCGGTTCCAGATTGACCGGCGGCCCGCCCGCACCGTAAACTAAAGCCCCAGCCGGAACCGCAGCAGGAGTTGTCGGAGTTGGAGAATTATTGCTAACCGTGTTTGAGGGCGTGCCACAATTTGATAAAATTACAGCCATCCCAAAAACTAGACTTAATAAAACTAAACGCCAGGGTTTTAACAATCTCATTTCAATAGCTCCGGTTTAATAGAAAATTGTACTCATATCAATAAATTTCTAACTGGATCTTTCTCTCACCTCTGTAGTTTCTGCCTTCTCGGCAGTTCATTTAGTAAATTCTATATTAAAAGCCCGTCTAAATTAACAAACCAAATATAGCAGCCTGATGATATCATGCTGGAGGGGAAAATCTCAACCCACACCTTTACATTAGGCGACGGAACCAGCATGAAAGCTAACGTTTCGCCCCAGCTAGAGGGGTCATTCGAGTTTAGGTTTTAGATTTTAGATTTTAGATTTACTCCATGAATCTGGGAGAGCATCTCATATTTGTAAAAACACTTCTTATGACTTCTTTCTTCTTTCTTCTTCCTGTTTCCTTGTGGCTCCTGCCTCAAAACTCCAATTTATAGCTTACCTGAAAAAGTTCAAGCTCCCAATCTGGGAGCTTGGACTAATGAATCGCAGAGTGCGTAAATACCCTGCGATTCACTCAAAAATCTTCGTCAACTACTGCGGTTTTTGACCGTTTTGCATCCTGTTTCTAGCCGTTTGTCGGCGCTGCTGCATTAGTTGAGCTAATTGGCTGCGCTGTTCGGCAGTGAGGACTTCTCGCATTGCGAGTGTAATTTCAAATTGCACCTCTTCCAACTGCTGTCTCAATCCGATTATTTGACGGTGTTTTTCGCGTATTTCGCTAGCATTTGCCGTGCCGGACATCATCGTTTCCAATTCTTGTCTGGCTTGGCGGACTGCTTGCATCCGCTGGGAAACTTGGTCCTTGTAGCGATCGCGAACTGCCTGCATTTGCTGCTTTTGGTCTGCGCTTAAATTCAGTTTCTCGAACATCCCACCTTCCTTGCCCGCAGGTCGATTTGGTCGCTGATTTTGTGCAAGTGTTTGGGGTTCTAGGGGATTAGGAACTGCTATTGCTGCTGCTGTGCTACCGAGAGTCAGCATTAAAACCGCTAGGGCAGATATACGACGAATTGACATGAAAATTGCCTCTTTGATATTACTTATTTGTGGGCGGTTCACTGTCAGCACCCTGGCTGAAAGTCAACCAGTCTGTTTGTGAGCGATCGGTCATATTTTCTTGGGGAGAATCATGCAGTACACCCTCCCAGTTAGTAACTAAAAATGCTTCTAACTGAGCTGTTTCCTTATCGGACACTTGTGCAGTCTCAAACGGACGGTAGCCCGACCAAAAAAGTAGCAGGCTAGCAGTAATCGCAGACGATAAAGCCCACTTAGAAACCGAGGAGATTTTTAACCTGTCATCAGGCTTAGCTGAGGAACTTAATCGCGTTTTTTTGCGGTGGGTTTCATGGAAAGCACTCGCCTGATTACTGTCGATTGCTGCTAGAATTTTTTGCTCTAAGTCTGGTACAGCTTCAGGAATATTGGGGCGATGTTGCTTCAAGAAGTTAACTAACTCTTGGTCGCTGCTTGGGTTATTCATAGCTCGCTGACACCTTCTTTTTGCAAAAATTGCCGCACAGCATTTCGGGCATAAAACACGCGAGATTTGACGGTTCCCGCAGGCAGCCCCAAAATTTGGGCTACTTCTTTTTGCGGGATGTCTTCTAAGTCGTGCAGCACCAAAACGCTGCGGTGTTCAAAGCTCAATTGCTCCAGTCCCCGCTGCACTAAATCTTGATAGTGCAACTGCATCAAGTCCGATGTGTTATCTTTGACAATAACCCGATCCATTGTTTCTTGATTTTTGAGTTGGGAGTCAAAAGAATGCTGTTTAGCAAATGCTTGTCTTTGGTCGGAAGCCACATTCCAAGTGATTCGATAAAGCCAAGTAGAAAAGTTTTCCTGGTGCTTGAGTTTAGGCAATCCTTTCCACACTCGCAGAAATACTTCTTGTGCTAAATCGTCAAGAAGCGAGGGGCCGCAGAGTTGGTAAAGGGTTGACCTGACTTTGTGTTGGTAGCGTTTGTAAAGGTAGCGAAAGCAAGTGCGATCGCCCTTTAGACACTCAGCAACTAAGTCGGAGTCGGAACAGTCATCGGTTAAAACATTGGCTGGCACACCTAACACCTGTGAAGTCTCCCTCACCAGTTCGTTATCTGAAGTGTTTAGACAGGACAGTTCTAAAAAAGGTTCAAATTATTTAAAATATTATTTTGAGCATTAATCAGTCTGGGGCGGAAAACTGCACCAAGGTCAGTAACAGGCTTTCCGGCCTCTTCCAAAACCAATACAGCAGATTGTGGGTCGTGGGTCTGAACAAGTTCTCCGACCCGTTCTACAAAAATTTAATTTTTTTGTGGGGCGTATGGTTGGCTATGGCGGCAAGTCCCAAATATAAATTCTAACTATTTACAGCTTTTTTCCAATAAGTATAAGTTTCTAAACCAATACTTTCTTTGTCTTCATTATAAATCTCATCTAAACACTTGAAAAGAGCTAAAGCGTAATTTTTCAATCCCAACTCGGTCAAACTTGTAATAATCCTAGTCAGCCGCAAGTAATTGTGATTAAATTTTTCAATCCACTCTCTTTTTCTTGAGAAATATTCGGCGGATTTGGCAATTACAATTTCTGCGTTGTCCCCTTCGTGGCATTCCAACCCGTAAAACGCCAGCATGACTTTGAACGAATGGAGTAAGCGATTTTTCAACTCTTCACTTGTTCTAAAAGCTTGAATCACCTCATCATTTAAAGTAGGAGCAGTGGAATTAAAGCGACTCTTTTCCCTCAGCGGAAACAGCCATTGAATGTAATTGTGCACACATTCCAGCTTCTGGTAATCCCACGACCAAATATGCTCTATCGCCCGACCTTGTGAATCAGGCTGCTGACCGAGATAAAATGCTAAAATTTTGTTGTGTTTGGTTGAATCACTCATTAATCTGCTATACAAAACATCAAAACAATGATATTCAGTCGGTTAAAAGCGACTTTAGCTATTAGCCAGGGGTTTAAACCCCTGGCTGCTTCCCCCGCTTTACCGCAAAGTAACAAACTCTTCAGCAGTCGATGGGTGAATGCCAATAGTCGCGTCGAAGTCTTTCTTCGTAGCTCCCATATTAACAGCGATCGCCATTCCTTGAATAATCTCGCCCGCGTCTTTCCCAACCATGTGCACGCCCAAAACTCTGTCAGTATTAGTCTCAACGATTAACTTGACAAAAGTTTTCTCGTCTGCACCTGTCAAAGCGTGAAACATCGGTCGAAACTTGGCTGTGTAGCACTTAATTGAGTCGGGAAACTTTGCTCTAGCCTGCACTTCGTTTAAGCCGACTGTAGCAGCTTCCGGCTGGGAAAATACCGCTGACGGCACATTTTCGTGAGTGATTGCTCTCGGATTGTTGCCAAATTCAGTATCTGCAAAAGCGCGTCCTTCGGCGATCGCAATTGGCGTTAAATTGATGCGGTTGGTGCAATCTCCCACTGCAAAAATGTGTGGCTGAGTGGTGCGGCTGTCTTTGGTAACTGCGATCGCACCTTTATCTGTTTCTACTCCCGCATTTTCTAAACCTAATTTTTCTAAATTAGGCTGACGCCCGGTAGCGCACAACAGCGCGTCTACTACTAGCGTTCCTTCGGATGTCCCCGACAGAGTTAATTTTAAGCCTTCTGGGGTTTTCTCAATGTGGTTGATCGAGCTTTCTGTCAAAATGTTTATTCCGTGCTTAATCATCCCTTCTTGCACGTTGGTGCGAATTTCTGTGTCAAATTCGTTCAAAATTAAGTCGCGGCGGATGATTTGAGTTACTTGGCTCCCCAATCCGTTCATAATGCAAGCAAATTCGACGCCGATGTAGCCGCCGCCCCAAATTGCCAACCGTTTTGGCTGCTCTTTTAGGAGGAATATTTCGCGAGAGGTAATCGCGTGTTCGATGCCGACAATTGGGACTCTTTGCGCTTCTCCGCCGACTGCAATTAAGATTTTGGCTGCGGTAAATTTCTTGTCACCAACTTCGACGGTGTGGGGATCAATAAATTTGGCGTATCCTGAGATTAATTCGACTCCGGCTTTTTCGAGAAAGCTGATGTGCAGTTTGCTCAGCCGCCGCACTTCTGTGTCTACGGTGGTGACAAGTTTTTCCCAATCAAAGCTGCTTTCTACTGGACTCCAACCGTAGCCCACCGCATCTTCATAAAGGTGCGAAAATGTTGAGGCGTACACCATGAGTTTTTTGGGGACACAGCCGCGAATTACGCAGGTTCCGCCTACTAAGTCATTTTCGGCGATCGCCACTTTTGCGCCGTAGGATGCTGCTCGCTTGGAACTCGCCAATCCGCCGGAACCCGCACCTATCACAAACAAGTCGTAGTCGTATGTCATAATTGTCTGTACCTTTTTATCGCCAACTTACCAATTTTACGCTTTACTTTTCTTAATGATATCTCAAAAATTTTTTGTTTTTTTTGGGGTCTACTACTTTACTTTTTGCCTTTAACCAGGTATTATTAAATAATAGAAATCTGGGCGTTAATATAATACTGATCACACTTCCATTACTAGAGTATAACACAAGCGAACGACAAAAAAAATATAAAAATTTCTCTCTTTTGAGATCGCTACCAAGAAGGAAAGACCGAATTGTCGATCGCTCGTTATAGCCGAGTCGAACTCCCGTAAATCCCTGTAAAAAAGCGCAAATTTGATGGTCTTCCCGATTTTTAAGGGGTAGTAGGGGGCAACAATCAGGCGGGATCGGGACTAATCGCAGCGCAGCGACAGAAAACTGATACTAGCCTAACCTATCGGAGCAATCACGGGAGATTATTACCCTACAGTTTTTGATAATTTTATCAATCCTTGATAATTGCTATATTATAAAGATAAATTAATTCTCGGGCTAGCTTTATGATCGAGTGGCTGGTACTTTGGGGAGCAACGGAAGCAGTAGGCATTCTCGTTAAACCCATCTTAGAAGATTTAGTCAAAGACGGCGCGAAGGATTTTGCTAAAGATTTTTTTAAAGATTCCCTGAAAAACGTCTTAGTCGAAAAAGACCCCCGACAAGTCGCAGCGGGCAAAGCAATCAAAAAGTTTTTGGAGTTGGTGCAACAGCAGTTAAAAATCGCCGGACTTCCCCCCGACGAAATTAAGCGGTATATTAAAGATGTTAAACAGTTTATCAATAACAAGTCTGTTAAAGAAATTTTGGGCAAGGCTTTTGAGAGCGATCGCGAATCTCTGGATGCAGAACTTCTCGAACAAACCTGGACTCAACTAAATTTAACTTCTTTGCCCCCAAGATTTAAGTGGCAAACCATCGCCAATCAGTATCTCGCAGAAGTTCAAGAAATTCTCTTTGACTCAAAAGACTTGCGCGATATCTTGAATGCTCAAAATCTAGATAGCATTCAGAAAAATACTCAAGAAACGGCGGGGATTATCCCGGAATTTGACTTGAGGCAATATCAAGAAGCTCTGTGCGAGCGTTACAGCAATCTCAATTTAAGCAGCGTCGATCCCAATACATACGATTATCGGGAAAAACTGAAGGTTTGGCAAATCTTTATTTTCCAAGATGTGCGATCGATTTACGAATCATTTCTGCCCCAAGCTTACGAAATTCCTAAAGAACATCAACGGCGGCTGCAAGACAGCAATCAATTAGACGCGATCGATCTAGAAAATTTAGAGAAATATCGGCGCAGTTATTTTTCTCAGCCGATCGTATCGGTGTTAGATGTTATCAATGACAAGCAAAAGTATCCCTACATTGTTATTTTAGGCGATCCGGGTTCTGGCAAGTCTACTCTGTTACAATATTTAGCATTAAACTGGGCGAGATCGCCCTTAAATAGCCTGACATCTCTGCCGATTCCGCTGCTAATAGAATTGCGGACTTACATTCGCAGCGGGGAATCAGGGCATTGCAAGAATTTCCTCGAATTTTTTCATCAAAGTCCCGGTTCAATTTGTCACTTGAATCAGCATCAATTGCATGAACAGCTTAAAGCAGGCGAGGCTGTGGTGATGTTCGACGGGTTAGATGAAATTTTCGATGCCGGGAAACGAGAAGATGTAATTACGGCGATTCATCGGTTTACCAATGAGTATCCCCGCGTGCGAGTGATTGTCACGTCTCGGATTATTGGTTACAAACCTCAACGGTTGCAAGATGCAGACTTTCATCACTTTATCCTCCAAGATTTGAATGCGGAACAAATTCAGGATTTTGTTCGCCGCTGGCACGAATTAACTTTTACTGATGCTGGGGAAAAAGCGCGGATTAGTGAGCGCATGAAAAGAGCATTAGCGTATTCATCAACGATTCGAGATTTAGCGGGTAATCCGTTATTGTTGACGATTATGGCGATTTTGAATCGCAGTCAAGAATTGCCGAGAGACAGGGCGGAACTTTACAATCAAGCTTCGCGGGTATTGCTGTATCAATGGGATGTGGAAAGGTCTTTAGTAGAGGATAGCAGGCTCGATCCGAAAACGATTGATGCTAAAGATAAGCAAGAAATGCTGCGGCGAGTCGCTTACAAAATGCAAGCAGCACCTGAAGGGTTGGCTGGCAATATTATTAGTGCGGAAGATTTGGAGAATACCCTCACAGCATATCTGAAGAATAAAGATTTCGATAGACCGAAAGAGCGGGCAAAGTTGATAATTAACCAACTGCGAACTCGCAACTTTATTTTATGTTATTTGGGTGCGGATACTTATGGGTTTGTGCATAGAATTTTTTTGGAATATTTCTGTGCGTCGGAGGTGGTCGAAAGGCTTTATAAGACACCAGAAGTTTTACGGGAGGAGTTGAAAACCGAGGTTTTTGGCAAGCACTGGGATGATGAATCTTGGCAGGAAGTTTTGTGCTTGATTGCCGGATTGATTCCTGGAAACTTGACCGGGAAATTGATTGAGTTTTTGATTGAACAGGATGCGGAAGCCAAAAAGTTCAGCAATCTGTTTTTGGCGGCGAAGTGTTTGGATGAGGTAAGGGAGAGAAAAGAGATTGCTGAGGTTGAGGGTCAATTGCTTGAACGCTTAAAAGAGTTAACTAAGTGCGACCTCAATTATTATTATGAGGCTGATGAAGAAGAGGGAACGCTAGTTGCTGAAATTCGCACTCAAGCAGTAAGTGCGATCGCCTACACTTGGAAAGATGACCCACCAACCTTATCTTGGCTCAAACAACTGGCTAAATTTGATGAAAATTCGGATGTGCGACAAACAGCAGTCCAAGAATTAGCACGGGGGTGGAAAAATGACCCGGAAACCTTACCTTGGCTCAAACAACTGGCTCAATCTCATGATAATTCGGTTGTGCGGCTAGTAGCAGTCGTAGAATTAGAATTGGGGTGGAAAGATGACCCAGAAACCTTACCTTGGCTCAAACAACTGGCTCAATCTAATGATGATTCGGTCGTGCGGGTAGCAGTAGTCTCAGAATTAGCACCGAGGTGGAAAGATGACCCAAAAACCTTACCTTGGCTCAAACAACTGGCTCAATCTGATGATGATTCGTTGCTGCGATATGCAGCAGTCGGAGGATTAGCACGGGGGTGGAAAGATGACCCAGAAACCTTACCTTGGCTCAAACAAATGGCTCAATCTGATGATAATTCGGTTGTGCGAAGTGCAGCAGTCCAATTAGCAGGGGGGTGGAAGGATGACCCGGAAACCTTACCTATACTCAAAGAACTGGCTCAATCTAATGATAATTGGTATGTGCGATCTTTAGTAATTGAAGAATTAGCACGGGGGTGGAAAGATGAACCAGGGATATTTGAATGGTTGGGCGATATTGCTATTAATCATCCTTTTAAACGCAAGTCTGACTTCCAAGATAATCCCAGACAAACAGCACTTGAAATCATGATCAAACAATACCCCGATTGCCCAAAAACTTTACAAATACTTCGTGATAGATTTGCCAACGATCCAGATGAAGAAGTCCGCAATTTTGCCCAGAAAGAATTGGCCAAATTAGAGAATCTGTGATAGAAACACAAAAAGCAAAAATAAAATATGACTGTCGCCACTAATATCTCCAAAGCTTATGCAGAAATAGTTGAAGTTTTGGCGATCGCCACACTTCCCACAGCTTTATCAACTTTCAACTCTCGGAGGAAGCAAAAGAGCATATCGCCGACCTAATTTAGGCCCACAATAATCAAGGCTTGACCCGCGCTGGAAAAAGCAAATTAGATAACTATCTAGTGCTAGAACATCAGATGACTCTCATCAAAGAACTCACAAACACGTCCTTAAAGATTTAGTTTTTTTATATCTCGTCAATTAGCGTCCAAACGATCGCCCTGACCGCCGCCAAAACCGATAAGAAGTGTTAACTTAGTAGTTAGTTGTGTCGATCGCACAGAAAAAAAATGCCTGAACTACAAACCGATACATACCAAGACCTCGACCCGCAAGTCCTCTCAAAGCCCGTTGTTGTCGGTCTGGAAGAGGTAACAAAAGTTTACGGGATTGGCGACCTGGAAGTTCGCGCCTTAAACGGCGTCAGCTTGACCGTAAGACAAGGAGAATATTGCTCGATTATGGGCGCATCGGGTTCCGGCAAATCTACAGCTATGAATATTATCGGCTGTCTCGATCGACCTACGAGCGGCAGTTACTACTTAGACGGCGTAGATGTCGCCCAAATGCCCGAAGAAGAATTAGCCGGAATTCGGAATTTAAAATTAGGTTTTGTATTCCAACAATTTCACCTGTTGCCTCAATTGACAGCATTAGAAAATGTCATGTTACCGATGGTTTATGCCGGCATTCCCGCAGCAGAAAGACGCGAACGGGGAGTAGAGGCTTTAACAAAAGTAGGCCTGGAAAGTCGCCTGCAAAACAGACCGAATCAACTATCAGGAGGACAGCAGCAGCGGGTAGCCATCGCCAGGGCTATCGTCAACCGTCCCGTGTTGTTGCTGGCTGACGAACCGACTGGTGCATTGGATACAAAAACTACTCAAGAAGTAATGGATATTTTTACAGAATTCAATGAAAATGGCATGACTGTTGTTATGGTAACGCACGAACCCGAAGTCGCGCGTCAAACTCGCCGCGTTGTCTGGTTCCGCGACGGTAAAGTTATTCACAATAATCTCAACCCCGAAGAGCTTTCACACGCTGTATTTTAGTATAAGAGTCCGCGAAAAGCGAAAAGAAAATTGGGCGATTGAAATCGCTTCTAGACAAACGAAGTCCGCCTACGCGGACTGAAGAATTAAGAGGGTATCAGTCCTATGCAAGAGGACTTTAGCTATTAGACAGGGGTTTTCAACCCCTGGCGGACTCATAGACAAAACGCCAGATATTTGCTTAATGAAAAGCACTCGGAAAAGCTTCCCAAACTCGATCGACAAAATCTCTAAGTTGACGAGATGCGATCGCACCATCCTTTTTTTCAGCATCCAGAGAGTGCAACTCGGTCAATAGTGAAATTACCTCAGTATCTAAAGCCGCCCGAAACAAGCTCAGCGGCCAAAGCAAATCAGCACCATCTCGCAAATCGGATAAAGTGTATTCTGTCGGTGAATCCTTCCCCGACACCGATACAACTAACATCAAAGGGCGCACCCAACAAACTTGACGTGCCTCAACCACTTGGATTACCTCGGAATGCAGGCAGGCATCTCCACATTCTAAACTAACAATTTGACCAGGCTTAAAGTTCAAAGCACAACCCATTAATGCTCACACTTAATACAGACATAACCAAGCAAAATAATTGGTGCAGCTCTCGACAGCACCATAAAACATTATATCATAATTCCTTCTTCCTTCTTCCTTCTTCCGACTGCCCTCGGACTGACATCCGTTACATCCGTTACATAATCCTTTGCCGAACTTCCTTCTTCTCAACTTTCATCAAGCTTTTTAAGATCCATTTCGAGCTGGGCACTCAACAATCGTGCTTCTTTTTTACCACCGCCACCATTGGCATAATCCGCCACGGAAATCGGAGAACCGATCGCAATTTTTACCTGAGCACCCCATTGAGGAATGCGCGGGCGATAGCGGATACTCATCGGTACAATTTTCACCCCCAAACCCGGTTTGCTCAACTCTGCTTGCATTGCCAAACGCGCCAATCCCGGCTTAATCGGGTGAACTTCGCCATCCTGAAAAATACCGCCTTCAGGAAAAATCACCAACATTTCCTTGTCGAGGAGTAGTTCCACCCCATAACGGAGACTGCCAATTGCCGGATGCTTGAGATCTACAGCAAACCCCCCCAAATGTCTGATGAACCAACCTTGCACTCCTTTGACCTCATCAGCAGTAACCATAAACCGCAAATCGCGTCCAGTCACCTTCTGTCCCGTTGAATAGGGCATCATCAGGGCATCCCACCGGGAGCGGTGCGTAGGGGCTAAGATGACAGGCCCGTCTTTCGGCAAGTGCTCCTGTCCGGTTATCTCAATCTTGCCAAAATGAAACGGTAGGACAACATAGTGACCTAGCGGATAGAGCAAGGAGGTTAACCAAGGAGAAACGCGAGAGGTATTAGATGCTACCTTGGCAGGCATTGGCTTCACTAGAGATGATTTACTGGACTCAACGGCGATCGTGGCGGTGTGGGGCATAGCAATTAAGCTGCTCTCTCGATATCTCAAGTCTAAAGTAAGTGATTGGACAAATCTTTAGTTTTTGGGTCGGGACACTTTTGCTATTGGCCTTGTACCGATCGAGCGATCGCGCCCGCAAGAGATAATCTCTAACAGATAAAACCTCAGCCAACCGGACAGCACCAATACAAAGTAGTCGGCCGCCTGGAAAGCTCGATCGGGCAATTACGGATCTATTATTCCAGCTAAAGGGTCAAGTTCTATTAAACATCGCCCAGAATAGAGTAAAAAATTTTACCTGTTAATTTTTCCGGCGTGCTTCAAACCAGGAAATCAACTGATCGCGGCAAACAGACTCCATAATACCGCCGAGTACCTCTAAGCGGTGACACGAATGCGCGCTATCTGGAATATTAGCTGCAGTCCGAATCGTGCCAGTTTTCGGGTCATCTGCTCCGTATATCAGCAGACCAATCCGAGCTTGGACGATCGCACCAGCGCACATCGGGCAAGGTTCCAGCGTTACGTAGAGCGTGCATTGGTTAAGATGCCAGTCTTGCAAAACTTGGCCGGCCGCCCGCAAAGCTAAGATTTCAGCGTGAGCAGTCGGATCGCAATCTCGTTCTCGCCGATTTTGCGCTTCAGCAATCAATTTGCCAGTACCGTCAACAATTGCAGCACCCACGGGTACTTCACCGGCATCACCGGCTGCTTGTGCCAACTCCACAGCCCTAGTCATCCAGCGTTTGTGAATAAAATAAGTAGTATCACTAATAGACAATGGCTCAGTTTTAGAATTCACGTCATACCTACGTAACAGAAAAACTTAAGATCGAGAAAGAAAGTTACATTACAGCTTAATAGAAAGTCATTTTTAATTATGGACACCACGACGATCACCACTGAAATTGTTGAGCTGTTGTGCCGCATTAGCCGGCAAAAGCTGCGCGAACAAGATATCACTCCTTTGGTAGTGTTTGTGACTGCTCTGATTTCCATCCTGCGCGGAGTGATGATTATTGACAGGACGATCGCAGTTGAAGAAGAAGAACGGCTGCAAAAGACTCTCAAAGCCTTTGCCAGCGGCGACCGCGATCGGGTAGAACTAATTCAGCGCCTTGTCAAAGGAGTCTCCAAACAGCAGGTTTACTTCAACCCCACGGAATTGCTAACCCTGACAGCTTTGTTCTCAGAATCTGAAAAACTGTTGCTTATCGGTTCCGGCTACGAAATGTCAGCAGCCGACGGGCACATCGACCTGCGGGAACAAATGTACTTACAGTCGATCGCAAATCGGCTCGGCCTGGACTCCAGACACATTGCAGTCCTAGACACTTTATTTACTAAAGAAGGAACCCTCGACTCAGAAGCTTTTGGCGAAGTTCAAGCTTTACTCGATCCCAGCGAATTCGAGTCCCGCGATCCAGTATTTGGCAAAGCAGCAAAGCACTTGCTGAGTATTTTACTCCGCAAATAGTCCAGCGCATATAAATTTTGGGGCAGTAACAGTAGTGACCGAGGAGTTCGAGGATTTGACGCTGTGTCCATTTGAGATGGGACTTGGGCGCTCTTACCCTCAAAAACCGGGTTGTTTTACCCCCTACCAAGAGCGCTGTACGGCGTATGTTCGTAAAAAACCTGGTTTCGGCCTAACTCCCGCTTTATTTTTTTTTGCAAGAGTCGATCGACCCTTCTATCCCATTGAACCGAATGCCTCTAAAATCTAAAAGCGACTTGTCGCTGCCTTGATTGACTCAGCTCAATCTCAAATCTCAAATTGATTGATTATGCAAATTGAATGGCAAACCGCCAAAACCTACGAAGACATTCTCTATCACAAAAGCGGCGGCACCGCCAAAATTACCATCAATCGACCTCAGAAACGGAACGCTTTCCGTCCCAAAACCGTGCTGGAACTGTGCGATGCCTTTACTGATGCCCGCGAAGACACCAAAATCGGCGTTGTCCTGTTCACAGGTGCGGGGCCTCATACAGACGGCAAATACGCCTTTTGCGCCGGCGGCGACCAAAGCGTGCGGGGTTCGGCGGGATATGTAGACGAAGGTGGCATACCCCGGTTGAACGTGCTCGACTTGCAGAAGTTGATTCGCTCTATGCCCAAAGTTGTAATTGCTTTAGTTGCAGGCTACGCAATAGGAGGCGGTCACGTTCTGCACTTAATTTGCGACTTGACGATCGCTGCTGACAATGCTATTTTCGGACAGACCGGCCCCAAAGTCGGCAGTTTCGACGGTGGTTTCGGAGCTAGCTATCTCGCCAGAGTTGTCGGCCAGAAAAAAGCCCGAGAAATTTGGTTTTTGTGTCGCCAGTACAGCGCGCAGCAAGCCCTAGAAATGGGTTTAGTCAACTGCGTCGTGCCCGTCGAACAACTAGAAATAGAAGGGATTCAGTGGGCTGCGGAAATTCTCGAAAAAAGTCCGATCGCGATTCGCTGCTTGAAATCCGCTTTTAATGCCGACTGCGACGGTCAAGCCGGTTTGCAAGAACTGGCGGGAAATGCCACTTTGCTGTACTATATGACCGAAGAAGGCGCCGAAGGCAAACAAGCCTTTTTAGAAAAACGGCAACCTGATTTTAGTCAATATCCTTGGCTGCCATAGCTGGATGGAGAAATCAGTTTTTTTATGCGCTCATATTAAAGTAGATGCTGCTGATTTTTCTGAGTTAGTAAAGCCAAATGCACCCGATCGTCCAAAAGTGTCAGTAGTGATACCAGTTCCCAAAAAGAATGAAACTGCTTTGTCAGATCCAAACCATGATAATGATCAGTGATTCCCCAATCGAAAATGGTATGACCTATCCTGCTGCCGACTAACTAAACCGAGACTGCTGCTGCCGATTTTTCGGTTAACGTTGTGCCTGTAAGCTGGCAGGCATGGCGATCGGAAAAAGTGACGGTGGCATCCTGCAGCGTCAGAGTCGATTCTTGCCACATTTCAATTTCTTCTATGTTTTCCCAAGATGACCTAAAAGGCGAAACCGCTAAAGCACAAGCTTTCCAGTGACTTTGAACCGGGCCGCCTAGTAAAGCGCAAACACCTCCGCGTCTGCCTTCAGGGGTATAGTGACGGCAGTGACCACAAGCTGAAGTTAAAGGTGAAGTTAAGGAGGTTTGCATAAAAGTTCTTAGGGAAATCATTTTCATCTCTAATTCTCCTTTGTAGAGCTAGCAGGTTTTAGAGCATCCCAACCTTTATGCTGTCTGGGTTGTAGCGATCCCCGAAGTATAATTAAATTTTATAATTTATTTATAATCTCGTTATATATAGAAACAATTAGCTCCGTGCTTGCTCATTGTATAGGTAAAAACACAGGTTAAAAGTTTATAAAGCCGTTAGGGATCAAGACAAAGTACAAATGCCAAACGAGTATGAGAGGTTACAAATAAGCGGTAGCTTAGAATACAAAAATTGGCTGAGAGTGTCGGTAAGCAGCCTCTGGGAAAGAGGAACAATTCAGTTTTCCAATGAAAATGAAAAATAGCTGCAGGCGATCGACAGCAGGCGATCGGGCCCTTGTTGCATTGACGCCAAAAGTAGCTAATCATAAAATAGGCAAGTTTTCAAGCTTCTTGTTTATATCTACAATCAAAACATTAAAATTAATTCAGAGGCGGTAGGAGTTTTGCTAATGAGTAAGCGTTCTTCGGTTGAATCCCCAAATCATCAATCCTCTTCAACCCCAATCAAGCCTGCTTTGCAAGCAGTCCTGGGGAGTCTAGATGTAAACCTAGAAGCAGAACTGACAACATACAGAAGGCACAGGAAGCGCGCCGAACAGTGGGTGTCGCCCTCAGTTCGTACTGGCAACCAAACAGCCACAACCGAGCAACAGCTACCCCAAAATTTGGCGCCGAAGACTGCGGAGGAAACCCAGCAGCCGCTATCGCTGCCCTTATCCCTTGCCGGCACTCAGGGCGATGCCCCGCTAGCAACTACCAGGGGCGGCACAAAATTATCTAGCAGTGCCTTGGCACCCAACGATTATCTCGAATCAAGCGAAAAACTGATCGAAAGTTTGGACGAGTCAAAAGCTGAGCCTACGGTAGAACGCAGTTTAGCCGCCAGTTTGTTAACTCCCTTGGGACTGAGTTCGATGCTGCTGTTTTTGCTGTCGTGCACAGCTTTGGGCTACGCAGTCATGTACCCGTCAAATCTGGTTAAGATGGCAGGCCTGAACCGTTTGCTCGATCGCACCTCACCCTCTTCAAGCGACAGTCCCCCCTCTACTTCCATCTCAGATACCAGCACCAAGGAACTGCCGAAAGCTCCAAATCTGGTATCCAAGGAATTTGTCGAGCTAGATTTGAGCACTCTCAGCAATGTCAAGCCGACAGTCAGCCCGATTCCTTCCCCGTCACCAAAAGCATCAATCCCGCCAACCCCTCCAGCGCCTCCGGGCCCCAGCGGGGTTGTGCCGATTCCTACAGAAGACGGCAACCCCCCCAGAGGCAGGGAACAAGGACTCAACAATCTGAGTACGGCTTTGCTTCCCACTCCCAGCCCTAGCGCTGCCCAGCCTGTGCCGACACTGCCAACACTGCCTCAAACACCATCCCCAGCCCAGCCTGCCGCCACATCTCCGGCGACAGCATCCCCAGCCCAGCCAGCCGCCACATCCCCGGCGACAGCATCCCCAGCCGCAGCATCTCCCCTGGGAAGGCCTGCACGGGCGGCAGACGGTTTCTATTACGTTGTCACCGATTACACCGACGAAAAATCGCTCCAGCAAGCCAGAACCGCAGTTCCCGATGCCTACGTGCGGAACTTCTCAAAGGGTGTCAAGATCCAAATGGGGGCTTTGAACGATCCTGCCTCAGCAGAACGTTTGGTGAAAGAACTCCAAGAAAAAGGGGTGAAGCCACAATACTATCAACCATAAATTAGGCAAAGACAATTAAACTGATGATCGGGGAGTAGGTTGGGCCGAGGTACGAACCCTCCGTTTCGCTTCACCCAACATTTGCTCAGTTTTGATGGGTAATGCTCGCGCCCTACCCATCTTAAAAATAATCATGATGACCTAACTTAGAGGGCATTAAAATTTCCAAATTAAAAATTAAAAACACGATTGAGGAGTTTTCATTTTTAGTTTTTAATTCTGATTTCTCTGTCTTAATTCTAAAGTTGAAAATCGGGAGACTGGCAAAATGGGATTATTCGATCGCCTATGGCGAGTGATTCGAGCCAATATTAACAGTTTGGTCGGGGCTGCAGAAGACCCAGAAAAAATTCTGGAACAGGCTGTAATGGATATGCAGGAAGATTTAGTGCAGCTCAGACAAGCTGTGGCAGGAGCTATTGCAGCTCAAAAACGCACTGAACGCCAGTGTTCCCAAGCTGAGTCTACAGCCGCAGAATGGCATCAGCGGGCGCAGCTAGCTTTGCAAAAAGGCGAGGAAAATTTGGCGCGGGAAGCTCTGACGCGCAAAAAATCTTATCAAGAAACGGCAACGGCGATGAAAGCCAGTCTCGGACAACAGAACGCTGTTGTGACTAAACTAAAAGAAAATATGCGGGCGCTCGAAAGTAAAATTTCCGAGGCAAAATCTAAAAAAGATATGTACATTGCCCGAGCTCGATCGGCCGCATCGTCGGAAAGGCTGCAAGAAATGATGGGCAATCTCAGTACCGGCAGTGCTTTGAGCGCGTTTGAACGGATGGAAGAGAAAGTCATGCAGCTAGAAGCTCGCTCCGAAGCAATCGCAGAACTCGGAACTAATGATTTAGAAAAGAAGTTTCTCTCTCTCGAAGGTGCCGACGATGTGGATACCGAGTTGGCGGCAATGAAAGCACAAATGCTTCCGGGCAACAATACACCCAAATTGCCACCGAGCGAGCCGCCCGCATCCTGAACCCCAGGCAAAAGAACAAGAGTCGGGACGAGTAAAAACTTCTCAACAGCCTAGCTAGAGATGGCTCGAAGCCTGTTGGGGAATTCCCGGATCGACGTTAAACTCAATAGATAGGTGCATGAATAAGCTTGCCTGCATCACATTACTCGATCGCTTTAAACTGGATTTATCTGTCTGCAAAAATTGCCAAAAACTAAATCGCACTAAAAATCTGACAAGAGTGAATTTCACAACTGCGGGCTAGGGCTATCAAGCCTGCTTTCCGCCTACTTCGTACACCTCACCCAGGAAAAATAGCATTATGGGATTATTTGACCGCATTAGCCGAGTCGTCAAAGCCAATCTTAACGATCTGGTCAACAAAGCTGAAGACCCGGAAAAGATTTTAGAACAGTCCGTTACGGATATGCAGGAAGACTTGGTGCAGTTGCGTCAGGCCGTTGCCAGCGCGATCGCTACTCAAAAGCGCACCCAGACTCAGTACAATCAAGCTGAATCTCAGTCTAACCAGTGGCAGCAGCGCGCTCAGCTAGCCCTGCAAAAAGGAGACGAGACTTTGGCCCGGGAAGCGCTAGTTCGCAAAAAGTCTCACGCTGAAACGGCGGCTACGCTGAAAGCCAGTCTGGATCAGCAATCGGCTCAGGTGGAAAGTCTCAAGCGCAACTTGATCGGTTTGGAGAGCAAAATTTCCGAAGCTAAGACTAAGAAGGATATGCTCAAGGCGAGGATATCCGCTGCTAAAGCTCAGGAACAGCTCAACAATACCATTGGCACATTGAATACTGGCAGTTCAATGGCAGCTTTCGATCGCATGGAAGAAAAAGTTTTGCAGATTGAAGCTCGCGCGGGAGCTTCGGCAGAATTGGCGGCCGGCGGCAGCAATTTAGAGGAACAGTTCCGCTTGCTCGAAAGCGGCGGTGATGTTGACGACGAGTTGGCTCAGATGAAAGCTCAACTGACCGGGGGTTCTGTGTCTCAAGGTCAATTGCCGGCAGCGGGTAAAACGGCAGCAGCTAGTAGCTCGGAGTCGAGCCCGGTGATTGACGCTGAGTTGGAAGAATTGCGATCGCAGCTCAATAAAATGTAGTAATCTGTATCAAAATTTACCTATTTCTCAGATCGCAGGTTTGATAGAATGCTCCGCCGACCTACAGAGCTAGCTTGGGAGGTCGGAGTTTTTTTTAGTCATTTTTGAATGCACAAAATATGGTTATTGTCAACCATCTTTATATTGACTTAAGGAATTAAGTGTTTAAAAAGTGATAGAGTAATTTTATTCCTTGCAAGACGGCTAGCTTGGGAGGTCGGAGTGGTTTTAGTTTTATACACAAAATAGGACGGCTGTCAACTATCTTTATATTGACTTAATAAATAAACTTTTTCTAAAGTGATATAGTAATTTTATTCCTTGCAATTGCGCTGGCCGCGCCCGAGCGTAAGTGTAAATAACTATCAAATATGCCTAATCTGTCATGCCCGTGCAATTTTCTAGAGGCTTTTGTAAAATCAAGTTTTTCAAGGCATTAGCACTTGGTTTCTCAATTGCAGCTATTTGCCCCGCACTGCTATCAGCTCTAAGTGTTAGCGAGTCGATGGTTGCTACCGACTCAGGGGTGCAAGCGCCCATTTTACAGGATAATTTACTGTCTCAATTAAAACTAAATCAAGAAACAGCAGACGATCGCGATCGGCTTCGTGATTTATACTCGGGTTCAGAATTAGATAGAGGCAGTAAAGAGCAAGAAAATAGCATCCCGGAATTCGATCAATCGACCCAAAGTGATCCTGCAGAAACTCTCCCTCAATTGCCGAACCGAGGAGAAAAGAGACACGAATTTCCGATTCCTAACCCGCGACTGCCAAATCCGGCTCCTCTCCCATAACCCGCGCCACCAAAGCCCTTGCCTTCAGCCACACAGCTTTTGCCGCCTGCTGTTGCGGCGCCGGCACAGCCTGCAGAATTGCTAAGATTCCGGGTACGATAAAAGTTGATCGATTTGAAGTAGTTGGCAGTTGATTTACCGCGAGCCGATCGTGCAAAATCCCAGAAGAGAAATCGCGCCCGATATCGGTACCTACAGTCGAGAAAGCGATAGATCTTTGCTGGGAAAGGATTTTCCACTGTTGCCGGAAGCAGATAATCGGGGTAGATATCCGGTTGCGGTGCTGAGGCTGTTCCAGGATTTTACTCAAAGGGGAGAGATGTCTTGGCGACGCGATCGCAGTTCACTCTGGGAATGGTAACATTTGTCGCTACGGTGAGCAGCAGCAGCTCAGACAGTCAATTTTTGACTTGGCGGGGGTCAATTGCAGTACGTGCGGTGGTTGGCTCCTGAGACGCTGCTGCAGGCGGTAATGTGAAATTGGCTGAGGCAGAGCTTTTGGCGATCGAACCATTCGGTAGAGGAGGCTCAGACACATTGCGGGGCTACCGTCAGGATGCAATGCTTGCCGATAGCGGGATTTTTTATTCAGGCGAGTTGCGGTATCCGATGCAAGCGCAGCGACGACACACAAGGAGTTTTGCAGGTGACGCCGTTTGTGGATTTTGGCAATGTTTGGAATCCGAGGGAAAGCGCGGTTTTGGAAGCGAATACTTTGCTGTCAGCGGGATTGCGGCTGCGGTGACTGTACGGCGAAAGGTGGAATGCTCGCGGAGGCTGGGGAATTCCTTTGATTTATATTAAGTCGAGCAACAGGAGTTTACAAGAGGGCGGGCTGTATTTTTCTGTATAATTCAAACCTTTTTAGGAAAGCAGTCGTTTTGCCCTTGGCGGAACTGAGCAATTCCGCTATATAGTAATAAGTATCATTTGGCACTCCTCTGTAGCTGCCAAGAGTGCATTTTACTGATAATCTTTAAATTAAACTATGTCTAAGGTACGGTTGCTGCTTTTAAGTTCTTTTGCTGCCGGTTTTGGGCTTTGCTCAATCATTTTGGCGATGTTTACGATGACTTCCCGGCTGTCATTTACGTCTTTTTTTACATTTGTTTTAACTTTGCTGTTTTTTGTAATTAACCTGCTTTTTGCTTTGCATTATTATACATCACTTACTAAGCAATTGAGTGTTAAAAATAAAAGGAAAGCGAGAATTTAGCGGTTGTGAAGGACAAGCGGAAAAAGGCATGGAGACTTCTTTAGGGAATTGGAATGGAATTAAGGAAAACGCCTCTGCGTTAGGAAAAATATCTAGCTCTAACCCATAATTATTTAAAGTTTAATTATTTAGGACGTCTGTCTGGAAACAAGACTAAAATGGTATGAATTTGCTAAGAGGCCGATCGCACTAAAATGACTGTACAGTCGCACCCGCGCGCCACAGCTTCCGGGATGTTCCCGTGAATCACCTGCTTCAGCAGCCCTTCACGGCTCGCTCCCAGGACGATCGCATCGCACTGATCGTTCTGAGCCAAATCAATTAAAGCATCAGAAACCGATTTAGCGCACACCGAAGTCGCTATTATCGAACAGCTAACCCGGCGCTTGATAAACTCCGCCGCTTGCTTTAATTCTCCGCGATCGGGTTCTGCAACAGAAGGCTGATGAACCTGACACAATTTAATCTCCGGTACAGCACTCGCAGCCACCAAAGCAGGTAGCAGCCGCAAAGCCGCAGCTTGCTTGTAACCGCCGCGAATAGGCACCAACCAACGGTGCAAACCCATCAGCGTGTGCAGTCCCAATTCTGGCCCTGGAATGTCTGAATTCGGCTGGGAAAGTTCACTCTCAGGAGTCGCGGATGAATCTGAGGAGCTCGCCAATGCGGGATTATCTGCACCGTCAACTCCTTCGGGATTTAACTCCCATTCTATAGACGCATATTTCCGCCCGCTGAAAGTGGCAGAAAACTCATTTTTCTTGCGTGTTGTTAATAGTTTTTCGCTCCATTTAACCAAAATAACCTCGCAGCCGGCTTGCCGAATTACGGTATCGACCACATCGCCAAAAATGCGTTCTTTTGTGGATAATTCGCCTTGCCAGCCCATCAAAATCAAATCGATATGTCGCTCCTTAATTGTCTCCAAAATCGCGTTAGGCACGTCGTGAGCTACCCGTATTTGGGTGTGTACTGGCAAGTTCAAATTGCGAATTATTCGCTCGGCTTGTTGTAGCAGGCGGCGACTTTTGGTTGTCCGCACTGCGCTTTCTGAGGGGGAACTGTTGCGCGGTACTAAGATGATTTGCAGGCATTCTAATTCGTAATTGCGATCGCGCGCGATCGCCGCCGCCAGCCGCAGCAAAGCGGGTGCTGTTTGGGGGTTGGAAAGCGGCACTAATAAGCGGCCGTTTCCCACTTGCGGAGCTCTGGTTTGATAGACAACATAGGAAGGTTCTGGATGCGGGCCTTGGGTTGTTTCTCCGCTGAGGCGATCGGATTCAACTCGGATAATGTCGCTGCGGGTAATAATTCCCACCAAACGCCGGCCTTCTACGACTGGTAAGCGGCTGATATTGTAGTTGTTAAGCCTGTACAATACCTCGCTTAAAGTATCGCTTGCTTTGACTGCGATCGGCTGTACAGTCATAAATTCTTTGAGCAGCGAGTTGCCGGACAAATTGCACTCGCTGGCTTTTGCCAAATCGGTTTGACTGACAATTCCGACTAATTTGCCATCTTCAACGACTGGAAATCCTCGGTGGTGCGATCGCGAAAATGCCTGGATCACTTCATCGAAAGTCAGCAGACTCGAAAGAGTTTCAACTCGGCGCTGCATCACGTCATCTGCATGCAAGTCGCTCAAAGTATTGCTGGCAGCTTTTGCTTTTGTCAGTTGAATGCCGTTAAACTCCAAAAGGCGATCGTACAAAGAGCCACTGTCCACCTTTTCCGCCACCAAATAAGCAACTACAGAACAGATCATCAAAGGCAGCACTAATTTGAAATCCGCCGTAATTTCAAACACAATCACTACCGCAGTAATCGGCGCCCTAGAAACTGCGCAAAAAAACGCTCCCATTCCCGCCAAAGCGTAAGTTACTGGCAAACCAACGCCCAGGGAATCTGCCTGCACAATTCCCACAATGTGACCGAGTGCAGAACCCATAACTAGGGCAGGGGAAAATAATCCTCCCGGAGCTCCAGAAGCAGCGGAAATAATTGTCAGAAAAAAGTGAGCTACAAAAGCAATTAAACTCGTTATCCCGCTTGCTTCGCCGGTCAGCATAAACTCCCGTAAACCCGTATTATCGCGGAAAGTTTCTGGGAGAAAACCTATTACTGAACCGCAGATTACGCCAGCTATAGCAATTCGCATTGGTAAGGCTAATTTGAGCGATCGCCTGTTAAATTGCAAGCTAGCAATAATCCCTTTGGTGAACAAAGCTCCCAGCAATCCTGCTAAAACTCCTAATAGTATGTAGAACGGGATTTCCTGAGCATCAAAACTGGTTTGGTACTCGCGAAGGTTCAAACTTAAACTATCGCCGCCCAAAAGCTGCGAGACAACTGCACCGATAAATGAAGCGATAATGGCAGTCCCTAAAGTCAATCCCGAAACGTCATGCAGCAGTTCTTCAACTACAAACAAAACTCCTGCAATCGGAGCATTGAAACCCGCAGCCAATCCCGCAGCAGCACCGCAAGCAATCAATTGTCGGCGGTAGTCTGGGGAAGTAGGCATTAAGTGACCTATCCAGCCGGCCAAAGAGGCTCCTATTTGCACAGTGGGGCCTTGCCTTCCTAAAGTTAAACCGGAACCAACTGCTAAAATAGTGGTCAGAAGTTTGGCGACAGCTACTCGCAAATCTAAGGCAAGATTGACGCCGCCCAGAGCAGCTTTGACGTGAGGAATGCCGCTGCCGGCAGTTTCGGGAGCAAAACGCTCCACCAAGAAACCTGTCAGCAACCCGCCAAATAAACCGACAGCCGGAAGCAAGATCCAAGCTGGAATTAATGTCGAGGTAGCAACTCGCCAACTGCCGAGCCATCCTACTCCTGATTTGAGCAAAACCCCAGCCAGCCCTGAAATTAAACCGATCAGACAAGCTTCAAAAATAGCGAGGCGTTTCGGTCGTAAAAACAGTTGAGACTCGATGACCCTAGAAGGTTCCCTAAGTTGTTTAGGGATAGTAATGTACGGCATAAATAGCGTAGATGGCCTGATAATTGTCTGCTCGATCGCACTTTAGCGAAAAATCGTTCGACTTGGCAAAATATAACTAATTTTTAACCGGAGGTGTACCAAAATTAACGCAGATTAATTTTACTAATTTGCGTTACTCTGCGGTTGTTTACCCTATTATTTCCACCAATGTTTTTAAATCGGGTACTTCCAAGTCTGGCTGGCCGCTGGCCGGCAGTGTCGCCCCAAATCCTGTTTTGTCGTGTCTGCGATTTACCCAAACCGTTGAGATTCCCATGGATGCGGCCGGTACAATATCATGATAGATGCTCTGAGCAACGTGCAGGAGTTTGTCAGTAGAAATTCCCATTCTTTCTAGGGCTATCTCAAAGTTGCGAGTTGACGGTTTGTACGATCGCACTTGTTCCGCAGTAATCAACCAGTCGAATTCAACTTTTAAGTGTTTGGCTGTCTCAGCAAACAACTCATCGTCAATATTGGAAATTACTGCCAGTTTGTATTTCTGCTTGAGTGCTTCCAACGCTGCAACGGTATCGGGAAATGGTTGCCAATTTTTGACGGAATCAACCAAACAGTTTATTTCTATTTCTGTAGCTGCAAAATCCAATTTTTTACCGAAAATTTTAACTATTTCTTGCAAAATTTCCCGATATTTTATATAAGGATGATTCTGACTTTCTAATTCTGACTCGACCGCAGCAAAAAACTCTAAAATGCCGTCATTGCTGAAATCAATTTCCCGATTTGACAGCAATTGTTTCAATGCGGGCAATATCCCTCTTTCCCAATCTATCAGAGTACCGTAGCAGTCAAAACTTACCACTTGAAATTGATTGAATTCCAGCATACTTCGCTCCTAGTTTAGGGTTGATATTCAGCAAAAATTTCAATTTTTCCCACAATATTTTGATTGAATTCGCTCAATTCTTCTGCCGGAATCCAATATTCTTGGTGAATCGAACTGCCCACATTTTGAACCGGATATTTTTTTAAGAATTCTGCTGCCACCCGAAAGCGCGTGGCATAGCCGAAATATCCCGATGCTGCATCTCTTGTATTCCAATCTCGCGCGATTTGTATGGCATAGGCTTTGTGAACTACGGGATAAAAAGTAGGCTGAAAGGATAAGCGTGGCGGAAATGCCATAAAATCGCTTTCTTTAATCAGTTCCATTTCTTTTTTGCCGACGGCTCGGAACAGCGTTACTGTCTCTTGATCTGATATATTGATATTTTTAAACCACGCTTTCCAACCGTCCCAATTGTGAACTATTTTAGCCAATTCAGCGTAACCGGCCGCACGGGGATGGGAAACGTCATTTTCGGTAAGTTCTTTATGCCAAATTTCCGAGTTTTGCAGCGGGGTGCAAACATCTAGATAAGGCACATTTAACTCGTTGCAGACTTGGGAGAACTGTTCGGATAAGTTGGCAATCCGCTTTGTGCGATCGGCATCGATAACTGGCGGTGGCCCTACCATTAATACTGGAAATATATTTTGGGCTGACGTGAGAATAGAGCGGGCATTTTCAATTGATTTCTCAACTTCTATGCGAATTTTTTCGTTTTCTAGGTAAGTGTCGTTGACACCAAAAGAAAATACTATTCTGCCGTCGGCGTAGTGAGGTAAGCGGGCAGAAATTTCATTGAACCAACGAGTTTCTATATCGGCACTGGTTTCTCCCCTTATTCCTAAATTGTAGTAGGTAATATCGTGTCCTTGTCCGCAAGCGGCAGCGCAAATCCGTCCTGTCCAACCGAGACATTTTGGATCGCAAGTACCGTTTACAAAAGAATCGCCGATAAAACAAATACGCATATTATGTGTGGGAAGTGGGAATTGGGAATTGGGAATTGGGAATTGGGAATTGGTGACTGTTGACTGTTAACTGATGATTGATGACTACTAACAACTAACAATTGCCAACGGCCTTTAATTCTTGCCGATGACGGACAATCCCTCTACAATTACAGACGGTGTGTGGCAAGAACCGTTCCACTCAGAGTCTCCTCCCAATTCTACTAATTGTTTGAGGACGCTGTAGACGTTGCCAGCTACCATTGTGTCTTTTATTCTGCCGACTATTTGACCTTTTTTGACTCGGTAGCCGAGATCGACATTAATTGAAAAATCGCCGGAAATTCCGGCACTGCCGCCAAGCATTTGATCTACTACAATTCCGTCGTCTAATTGAGCGATTAAATCGATTAGCGAAAGCGAACCTGGTTTAATCAAAACATTGAACAAACTCGGTGTCGGATAGCTGCCTAAACCCGGGCGAAATCCGTTGCCGGTGGTACCGCTACCCAAGGCTCGACCGGTGGTGCGATCGGTATAAAATAGCTGCAACACTCCGCTGTTGATAAAGACGATCGCCCGAGTGGGAGTACCTTCGTCGTCAAAAGGACAGCTATAGGGCCCGATATCCGGCTGCTGCGAGAGGGTGACAAGTGGCGATGTCACTTGTTGGCCTAATCGATCGTTCCAAGGCGAAGCGCCTTCGAGTACCTGTTTGCCGTTCAACGCGGCACACACAGTCCCCCACAGTAAATCGGCTGCTTTGGCTGTAAATAGCACCGGCACGCGGCCCGTGGGGGGGGCTACATTGTCTTTCGCCCATTCTAAACGCTGCAAAACCCGCTTGGCGCTGGTGTTTAAGTCGAGAGTACCGCGTTCGGTTTCGCCTTCCCAAATGTTGAGGAAATCTTCGCCCCGCACTAATTCTGCTGATAAGTAACCGCTGAGGGTGGTGTCGGTGTGACTCGAATCCAAGCCTTTGGTGTTCACCAAGCGGGTGCTCTCGATTTCGCAGTCGAGTTCGGCGGTGCAGAGGCTTTCTGGATAGGCTTCGCGGACGATCGCGATCGCCTCTTTGCCCCAGTTTACTAGCTGTTCGGCCGACACTGACACTCCGAGATCGGGATAAACAACTTTCTCACCGGTGCCGAGTTCGATGGTTTCCGGTTCGTTAAGTTGCGAAAGCGCGATCGCCCTGTCCACCAAAATTTGTAGTTCCACAGGCCCGTAGGCCACCGCCAAACCCGGCCGCCCATCCCGCCACAGCCGCAGTGCAATGCCTTCTGCTTGGGCGGTTTCTAGCTGTTTGAGGCGGTTTGCTTCAAAAAAGACCGGCCGTGAGAGCGATTGCGATTCCAATACCTCAGCAGCTTCTGCACCTGCTTTGGTGGCTAGTTCTAACAGTTGTTCTGCTGATTGCTGATTGGTCATTGTTCTCGGTGGTTGGTAATGGGCGATGGTAATACCATTTTCGATTTTCGATTTTCGATTTTCGATTAAAGAATTGGCAAGGACTTACTGGATATGGGTTTGGAGTACGAGCCTACATTTAGATTCTTTGGGGAAACGGGTAGAATGCGCGATCGCAATATTGTACGCATTTGTGATTGTTTGCATCTTGCCAACCGCTTAGCGTCGATTTTAGCTTTTAGATTTACTCCACAGGTGAATCTGGGAACTTGAACTTGAATCTAAAATCTTGATATCTCCACGACAGGAGTACGTGGGAAGGTATCTGTTTTTGGCTGCGGTTAGAAACCGACTTTTTTGCTGCGGTTCAGATCTCTAAGCCGAGATTTTTCCTGAAAAAACCCGGTTGCTTAAATCTGATTGAGAATGCTGCCCGATATCAGTTATTGCCAAGCGATCGACTAAATAGTTAGTTCGTGCAGCAGCCAAAATCCTGCAAAAGATTCCGATTCGGGATTCGACTGAATTGCTAAGAAATGTACTTTTTTTGCTTGCTTTTTAGCGGCTTCAAATCCTTTCGCTTCTCTCTCAGTTGCTGCGTCTCTGAGATTAGCTAAAATCCAGCGATCGTTAGCTCCCGTATCTAATACCAGCCTAGCAGGTGGGCCGCTCTCAAATTTCAGAAAAGCCAACTCCAACCCCGACATCCAACCTGCCAAAGCTGTTGCTCTCGACGAGTAGATAATTAGTCCCGGAATTTGCGTTTCTGGGGCGAGGCGTGTCATCGGCAGGCCGAAAGCTTCGCCAAATCCGATATCCCACTCGGACATTTCGTCAAAAGCTGCGATCGGCAAACTCACAAACGCCCATTTTTCGCCGATTAAAGCATCCGGCAGCGCAACTGGCGTTTCGGGTATAAATTGAACACTTGGGTTCACAACCGGTTGATAGCCCGGTTCTGCAGGATAAACGTCTTGCATCCGTTCTTCCAGCCACAGGCTGAGGGCGAGGGTGCGGCGGCTGCAGGCTGCGGGAATGTCCAAATCCTCGCAGGCTTTGGTAATCATGTTCGCCATTTGGCGGCGGAAAAAGCGGATTTTTTCGGGTCGTTTCGGTGCTGCGGCGATCGCCTCTTTAATTGCACCCGCCAGCCACAGGGAATTCACGGTAGAACTGGAGCAGAATTGCGAGTAGCGAAACAGAGATTCGGCTTTGTCGCCTACATTCAGCGGGCTTTCGCAGATCAACACTTCCCATTTTTTTTTCTCTCGCTCGTCTATGATTGGACGGCTGTAAAAGTCGAGTTCCCAAATAGTAGCCATGCCGCGCTGTTAAAAATTAATCCTTTCTCATGTTACCGGACAGCGGACAAGTTTCTGATTCTGACAATTTAAGATTGATTTTCAATCGCGGGCGATCGCACTTTCCCAAAGATTGCCACTTTCCCTTGCAGCTTCCAGTGTAATTTTTGGCAGCAGTGCACAACCGGAAGCATTAGCAACTCCTCGGAGAACCGTCGCGGAGCAATCTCAACACGCGATCGTTTGTTAAACTTGTGCAAGCCAGGGAAAACAAACAGTATAGCTTGATTCCATGAGACAAATCATTCTCGAAAAGATTGTTTCTACCTTACAACCTTTAGATTTTGTTCTCGCTTTGTGGCAAGGAGGTTCAGCAGCCCACGGATACACCGACGAGTGGTCAGACCTCGATATTGCGGTTGTGGTTGAAGATAACTGCGTGGAAGAAACATTTGATATTGTTGAAAAAGCCCTCGCAGAAATTGGCGAAATTGAACTGAAATATCGAGTTCCCGAGCCCGCTTGGCACGGTCAGTCGCAGTGCTTCTGGAGGCTCAAAGAAACCCCGCCGTTTTTGCTAATTGATTTTGCCGTTTTCCGGCGCAGCAGCCGCAACGATTTTCTGGAAAGAGAGAGACACGGACAAGTCCCGATCGCCTTTGACAAAGCAAATCTAATTGTACCGCCTCTTTTGGATAAAAACCAGCATTTATCCCAAATGCAAACCCGATTCAACGAGATTAAAATCCTTTTTGATTTGCTGCAACCTCTGGTAAAAAAAGAGATTTATCGCGGACATTTAGTAGATGCGATCGGCAACTATCACAATTGGACGCTTCTACCCTTAGTCGAATTGTTGGGAATGATTTACCGTCCCCACAGATACGACTTTGAACTCAAATATTTTAGCCGAGATTTTCCGCCCGAAATAGTCGATCGCGTCGCACCGCTTTTCTGCATTGCTAACATTGAAGATTTGGCAGCAAAACAGCAAATAGCTGAGGCTTTTTTTGCAGAAAGTTTACCGCTTGCGGAAGCTAATTTGTACTTGGATAAAACCCCAACACTACCGCAATAGGCTCAAAGTTTAGTACCGAAAGCGATTAATATAGTAGCATCAACCTTAAAGAGTAACATCCCGTGACAAAACTCAGCGTCAACATCAACAGAATCGCCCTCCTCAGAAACTCTCGAAACATCGGCATCCCCAGCGTTACCGAAGCCGCAAAAACAGTAATTGCTGCCGGAGCTCACGGCGTTACCGTCCATCCCCGCCCAGACGAAAGACACATCAAAGCTGCCGATGTTTACGAATTAGCTAAAATGCTAACCGTTGAGTTCAACATCGAAGGAAATCCGTTTCAACCACCATTTATGGATATAGTTTGCGACGTAAAACCGGCTCAGTGTACCTTAGTCCCGGACGCTCCCGACGTGCTAACATCCGATAGCGGTTGGAATATTCCCGAAAATCGCGATCGCCTCTTACCAATCATTGAAAAATTAAAAGACAATGGCATCAGAGTCAGCTTATTTATGGACGCAGATGCTGCTCTCATGCCGCTAGCAAAAGAAGTTGGAGCAGATAGAGTAGAATTGTACACGGAACCCTACGCGAGTGCTTTTCGCGAAGGTAGAGTAGAACTTGTTTTCCAACAATATGTTTTAGCCGCTCAAGCCGCCCAAGCAGCAGGTTTGGGAGTGAATGCCGGACATGATTTAAATTTGCAAAACTTAGCTAAATTTTGCTCTATTCCTGATATCCTCGAAGTATCAATTGGTCATGCTTTAATTGCGGAAGCGCTAGAAATGGGGTTGTCGAACACAGTACAAGCTTACCTAAAAATCCTGGCTGGTTCGTAGTACAAATTAACCTCGTGTGGGAGGGCGGATTTTGCCATGATTAACTCGTTTTCATCAGATATTCTAACTAAATCCGCCCTCTAAAAAAACAGGTTCAAAACTTACGAAAAAAATAGTTTAACACGCTACAAATATGGTAAGGTGGGGTTTGCAGCGCCCTAAATAATTAGTCGATCGTCAAAAATAAAGTAAGACTAGGGGCTGTCACCCCGTGAGGGTGCTAGCCGCTTTCTAGTAGCAAGGCAGAGCCTGAATCCCCGACACCGCATTTTTTGGGTGGGGGCATTTTTTTTAGCAAGATCCTCGGAAAAAGCTTGAATTTTCCTCCACCAAATTACTAATATTCTTTGATGATATTATGTGTAAGGAGTATCATTAAAATGCCCCGACAAACTAAGGCTACTACTTAGCTCCCGCACTGCCAACTTGCTACCCGCAGGTTTTGTGCAAGTACGGGATATTTACGTGTATCCTATATGCTCCTGTAGCCTCTGTGCGATCGCCCGATTTAATCCGGTGAAAACAGGCAAACACAAGTAACCATATACAATTCCTTACCCCCCTCGGAAGTGCGACATGAAAAAACTAATTTTACTGACTGGAATGCTACTCATGATGACGGCAAAATCAGTATTTGCCAGCCCAGTAGCCCCCAAAATTGCGCCGAGCGAGCTGATGGCTGCCTCGGAAATTACAGAAACCCTTAACAAACCTGTTACCTCTGAATCAGTTCCCAACCTCGAACCGATCGAGCGAATGTCAACCTCGGAAATCCGAGAAACCATCAACCAACCCACCACCTATATTTTTGAAGGCATCAAAGGGCGAGAACTCACTCTCTCCCTGTGGGCGGGACAACTGACAGCCGAACTGTACAGTCCCAATGGTGAAAATATGGGGGTTATTGAAAAATCAGACAATCAGTGGGTTGGCCAGTTGCCAGAGTCAGGCATCTACCGCGTGCGAGTTACCCCGAAAGGTGAAACCACCAGCTTTGTACTCGGACGCGATTTTAACGCTAAGTGGACTTATAGGCCCGATCGCGCAATTCCCATAGCCTTCAGGGAAAAACAAGCCACAGTCAAACTCAAAATGTCCGGCTACCAAATCCAGCCCCTCACGGTTCAAGGCAAACAGGGACAAACTATCAGGGTGACAGCTAGCAACAAAAATCTAGATCTGGCGATCGAATCTCCGTCGGGACAACTCCTAGATCAAGGTGAAGGTCAAACTTTTGCTCAACTTCCCGAGTCCGGCATCTACCGGGTAATCGTAGTTGCCAAGAGGCCAGTCAAGCCCTCGATCCGAGTTTCTGTGCAATAGCAAAGATTGCACAAATACTCTTGAGGGCGATCGAATTTGCGCCACAAAAAAAATAGCTCGCCCCATTGGCGAGCTATTTTTTTTGTAAAATCAACCTTGGATTAGCGCTTCAAAACGTTCTTGTTTCCAAATGCAGCTTAAATCCGAGTCAGCTAAAGCTAGCTCTCGGTATAAATTAGGGATCAACTCAACAGCCCGCTGCAAATTGTCAAGGGCCAAATCAGCAAATCCCAGTAGCGCATAACAGCAAGCTTTATTGTAAAAAGCGTTAGCAAAATCAGGATTTATTTCTAAGACTGTTTCGTAGCAAGCAATCGCCTCAGAGTAGCAGCCTTTTCGCGCCAATTCCACACCCCGGTTGTACCAAATTAAATAATCTTCAAAGGGACGCTCAGATGTGGGAGTAAACTTGGCATTTCTCTGATTTAAACCTACTAATTTCTCTAAAGCAACTCTCCGTTCGCCCACAGCTTCGGCTCTGCCCGGTTGTAGAGTGATCGATCGGCTAAAACTAGCCACTGCTTGTTTGTAAAGTCCCATAGAGTTAGCAGCTATACCGCGATTGTACCAAGCCTTTGCGTCGTCTGGGTTAAACTCGATCGCCCGGTCAAAACTGTTGAGCGCCTGATAGTAAAGCTTGAGTTCCAACAAGGCATTACCTCGGTTGTACCACGCCCAAGCAGCCTCCGGGTATAAATTTAAAGAGCGATCGAAACTCAGAACCGCCTTCTCGTAAAGCCCCATATCGATCAGTGTCAGTCCCCGGTTGTGCCAAATACTCGCCGCACACGGACTGAACTCCAGAGCCCGATCAAAACTGTTGAGAGCCTCCAACCAGCGGCCCAACTTTCCTAAAGCAATAGCCCGGTTGTGCCAGCCAAAGCTCGCATTCGGCTCCACCGCCAAGGCCTCATCAAAACTCTTCAGCGCCTCTAAGTGCCGTTCTAATTTCCCTAGAGCCATACCTCGACCGAACCAAGCCTTATAATGATCTGATTGCAACTTCAAAGCTCTGTTAAAGTTTGCCAGAGCACCATGATCATCGTTAGCTTCGAGGTGGCGCGAACCCAGATGGTAATACCAAGCCGCTTCCAAGTTTTGAATTAAGTTCATAATATTTTGTATCTATCTTAGGGATGATTCTACATGAAACCATAGCTGCAGTAAAACTGTAATTCCACTAAAAATCTGAAACATTTGATACATAGCGATTGCCCGTAGACAGGACCAGTAACAACCTCAACAATTTGCTGTCGAAACTAACTATTTTCCTCTCGTAAAAAGCTCTTTTAGCTAACCGCACTCATCGCTTATTGAAGCTGCTGCGAATCTCAAATCAGCCTGCTGAATCACCCCACTATTACCGCATCCCAAATTAGGTTTGCAGTCACACAAAGAGTGCTAGAGCGCCCAAAGTCCAACTGCAAATCTCATAGTGCTAATAGATTCAACTTCTGCTTGCCCAATTCAAGCAACCACAACCGCTGTTTTAGCATTCTCACTCAACATCAACTGGCCTCTTCCATCAATACTAAAATCTTTCCCCAGCACAAAACCCTTGCCCATCAACCGCTGGCAGACAACCACCGCAGTAATCCGGCGAATTTCTTCCATCACGTCAGCAGGAATCAAATAACTCAAACTCCAGATCACGGACTCGCAGTCAGACCAAATCAAACGCTCCATACTGACAATCATCAAAGCAGCTAAACTGTCAACAGACAGCCGCCCTCTGAGATCCGCAATCAAATCTTTACCAATTAAACTATTGCGACTCATCATCGCTATAGCCATTTTCCCAATTTCTTGTTCGAGTTCTAAATGATTCATGCTTGGCACTGGCTTTTATGTTTTTAAAGCACTACTAAGAGTAAAAACAGTAGACGCTACCAGGCTCTGCCATAGCGTAGCTGGCGCAGGCTCTACCGCAACTCTTTTTAACAAAGTATACCTAAAGAAAGAGGGAAAATGTATCTAAAGGCAGATACATAAATATTATTTGTTTGAGGTTAATTGGTAAACCAATTCCTACCAGAGTTGGTACCTGCACATCGAGTATTTGTACTCAGGTACTCAGTCGGGGCCGGAGTAAAGTCAATCGATTGGAGAATTGGAGAAAGCTACCTCACGGATGAATTCAGAGGGGTTGTACCCGGGCTGCTTTCGGTCGAAGATTGGTAAATTCCCTACATAATAAGGAAGTAGTTACTTCGGAGAAAAAACAGCAATGGCTGCAAACCAGGCAGACATCGATATTGCCCCCTTGATCGACTACGGCCTGATCGACCCCACCGCTACGCCAGAGCAAGTAGAATACTGTTGTCAACAAGCAGAGAGATTTGGGTTTGTCACAGTTTGCGTGTATCCCGCCTATGTCAGACAAGCCGTTGAGCTGCTGCACGGCAAACGTCCCAAAGTCTGTACAGTTATAGGTTTTCCCACCGGTGCTTCGACTTCAACGGTGAAAATTTACGAAGCTCTAGAAGCTGCAGATAATGGAGCAGTAGAGTTAGATGTCTCCGTTAACTTAGGATTGTTGAAAGCTGGAAGAATCGACGAATTCCACCGGGAATTAGCCCAAATTTGCGAAGAAACTAATCTCACCATCAAAGCAATTATCGAAAGTTCGCTCCTTTCCGATCCTGAAAAACAATTAGCGGCTGAGATTTGTATGGAAGCTGGTGTAGCTTACATCAAAACCAACACAGGCTTTTTTGGTCCGGCAAAAGTTGACGATGTGCGACTGCTAAAGGAAGTTACGAAGGGACGGATTGGGATTAAAGCGGCCGGCGGAATTCGTACTCATGAACAAGCTCTAGATTTGGTAGTAGCTGGGGCAACTCGTTTGGGGACTTCCCGCGGTCCGGAATTACTCCGCCAGCGCGATAATTTAGATAAAAGTCATTAGTCATTAGTTATTAGTTATTAGCAAGGCCTAATTGGTCATGGCTAATGGGGAATTGGTGCGCCCTTACGGGCCCTACAACTAAAAGTTCTGCCTGCTGGACTGTTTTTGCTACTGTCTAGTAACAATACTTCGGACAGTTTTTGATTGCCAACAGTAGAATGACTGTTTCAGGTCGATCGACCAACGAGGACAATGAAACTGTCCGAAGTATTGTAGTAAATCTAAAATCTCAAATCTAAAATCGAGTGACTCGAACTTACAAAGCAACTGGAATCAATCTCAAGAGTGCGCCCATCGGCGAATCCGATCGAGTGCTGACAATTTTGACGCGGGAATTCGGCTTAATTCGAGCCGTAGCACCGGGTGTTCGCAAACAACGATCGACCATTGGCGGTAGAAGCGAATTATTTGTCGTTAACGAATTGCTAATTGCCAAAGGCCGATCGCTCGACAAAATTACCCAAGCCGACACGGTACAATCCCATCCGGGTTTGAGCCGCAACCTCGGAAAACTCTCCGCCGCGCAATATCTGGCCGAATTAGCGATCGCCAGCGCCCTTTCCGACGAACCCCAAGAAGAACTTTTTTGGTTGCTGGGCGAACATTTGAGCCGTTTGGAGCGTTTGTCCGATCGCACAGAAATCGAATCCGCCGCCGTGCTTGTCGCCCACCTCAGCCACGGCATTTTTCACCTACTAGCCTTAGCCGGCCTCGCGCCCCAAGTCCAAGTTTGCTGCGCCACCAGAGGGCCACTCATCCCAAATTTCACCGATCCGAACTGGCAAACCGGGTTTAGTATACCCTCTGGGGGAACCTTCAGCTTGCCCGAGCTAGCTAACCTAGAGGCAGAACTCTCTTCAGAAATCGGTAGCTTGTACAAATCCGCCTCCCGTTCCCGGCAAACGAATGGCAGCAAGCACTTGACAAATTTTGAGATCAATGCTAAGGAATTAGCAGCGCTGCAACAGTTGGCTAGTCCAGAACTAGGAGAGGGGATTGCCGATCGAACAACGTGGGTATCAGTAGAAAATATTTTGCGACAATATGCCCAGTATCATTTAGGTTGCACGATTAGATCGGGAAGCTCGATCGACACCTACCTAGAGAGTTTTGAGTTTTAAATTTTGAGTGTTGATTTAAATAGGTGAACGGGCGATCGTACATCGCACCCCCAGCCTGCCGGATACCCGAACCAGCCGGCCATTTCAGGTAAATTCTCAAGGTTGTTGCGACATCAGATAATAGATAGAGATAAAGTTACGAGATTATTAATAAACTTAGGGGTTAACACCTCAATTTCAAATTCCCATCCCCCCAATCTCCACCATCCCAGGCCATCCACCCCAAATCCTATGATGCGACTGTCCGATTCTGATTTGAGAATATCTGTGTTAGCTGTGACCCACCACAAGATGGAAGAACGAGAAAATTTTCCAGATTTTGACTCTTATCCCGTCTCCGCCGATCGACAATGGAGCAACGTCCCAGACCCAGAAATGGATAAATACCCCACAACTCCCAAAACAGAGTCAACCAACGGCAATAGCCCACAACCCGAAGAAATCCCCCTGGTTCCCACACCAGAGCCAGCAGCAGAAGACTCGGAAGCATTAGCCGAAACTCCCGAAAAAGAAACGGGATTTCTGCCAGTGCTTAAAAACCCAAATTTTCTAGCATTGTGGAGCGGGCAAGTTTTTTCCCAACTAGCAGATAAAGTTTATCTCGTACTGACGATCGCCCTCGTAGCCAGCCGCTTTCAAGCGCCAGATCAAACCATCAGCAGGTGGGTATCGGCAATCATGATCGCCTTTACCATTCCCGCAGTGCTGTTCGGGGCTGCAGCAGGCGTGTATGTCGATCGGTGGTCGAAAAAAGCAGTGCTCGTAGCCACAAACCTCCTGCGGGGAGGCTTTGTTTTAACATTGCCCGTGCTGCTGTGGCTCTCTGACGGGTGGGAACTCGGTCAACTGCCGCTCGGATTCTGCTTGCTGCTGCTAGTGACATTCCTAGTATCGACTCTAACTCAATTTTTTGCCCCAGCAGAACAGTCAGTGATTCCCCTAATTGTGGAACGCCGCCACCTGCTATCGGCAAACTCGCTCTACACCACAACCATGATGGGTTCGGTGATTATTGGCTTTGCAGTCGGAGAACCCTTACTAGCTTTAGCCGACACCCTATTTTCCAACATCGGCGGCGGACTCGGCATCGGCAAAGAATTAGTAGTAGGGGGAAGTTACGCCTTCGCCGGAGTGCTGTTGCTGTCGATGAAAACAGGCGAAAAAAACGAAGTCGAACACGAACCGCCGCACCCCTTAGCAGATTTGCAAGACGGCCTGCGTTACATCAACGATCAACCGAAAGTCCGCAATGCTTTAATTCAACTAATTATTCTATTTTCCATTTTTGCAGCCTTGGCAGTTCTAGCAGTTCGGCTGGCAGAAATCCTCCCCGGTATGAAAGCATCACAATTTGGCTTTTTGCTGGCGGCGGTGGGCGTCGGAATGGCGGGTGGGGCGACGACAGTCGGCTATCTCGGCCATAAATTTTCTCACTCCCAACTGAGTTTAATCGGATCGATCGGCATGGCACTTGCTTTGATGGGCCTTTCTGCATTTACACACCATTTGTGGCTCTCGGTGCTGTTCATTACTCTGTTGGGTTTATTTGCTTCTTTGGTGGGAGTGCCGATGCAGACTACTATTCAAGCAGAAACCCCAGAAGAAATGCGGGGAAAAGTCTTCGGGCTCCAAAACAATGCCACTAATATCGCTTTGAGTTTACCGTTGGCTTTGGCCGGGGTAGCGGAAACATTTCTGGGTTTGCCGACAGTATTTTTGGGTTTAGCAGGATTAGCGATGGCTGGGGGTGTCTTAACCTGGTATATTTTCCGTAGCAGTAATAGCAAAGTCGATCGAATCTAAATAAATAACAAACTCTGATTTACTGGAATGCACATCGCTTGGCTAGGAAAAAAATCACCTTTTTGCGGTAACGTCACTTACTCCAGGGAAGTCACAAACGCACTATTAGACCGGGGATACCAGGTCAGTTTCCTGCACTTTGCCCAAGAAGCGGGCCCACTAGACAGGAACAATACGGGGTGGAACATGGCAAATGGTTCATGGGGCAAGGGAATTGCTCAAACCTCATATACCAATTCGCTATCGCCCGCTAGTTGCAACGAAGTTTCTTTACCCTGTCACTACAAGTCGCAAATTTATACGATTCCCACTCTCAAGTCCCGCACAGTGCTGATGAAATCTCTGCGGCGGCTCAAACCCGATGTGGTTCACGCTTCCCTGACGCTTTCGCCTCTAGACTTTCTGCTGCCGGAAATTTGTCAAGAATTGAATTTGCCTCTGGTGGCGACTTTTCACCCGCCGTTCGATCGCAAATTGCGGAATTTGACATCGGGAACCCAACACCTGATGTATCAACTTTACGCTCCGTTTTTGGCGAACTACGACTCGACGATCGTTTTTTCTCAGATTCAGCGAGATATATTGGTGAAGTTGGGAGTGCCACAGGAACGGGTGGCTGTGATTCCCAACGGCGTGGATGCTGTTAAATATTCTCCAGGCCCTTCGGGGTTGAAGTCGGAATTAAAGGCCAATCGAATTTTTGTTTACCAAGGCCGCATTGCCCAGGAGAAAAATGTCGAGGCTTTGCTCAAGGCATGGAAACAGTGCAATTTTGGCCCTGGGAACGTATTGGCGATCGTAGGCGACGGGCCCCTAGCCGCCTCGCTGCAACTGTTTTACGGCGAAGATGATGGCATTGTGTGGCTCGGATTTGTCGCCGAGGAGGAACGCCGGATCGAAATTCTGCGGGGTGCAGACGTATTTATTTTGCCTTCTTTGGTGGAGGGACTGTCGCTGTCGCTGCTGGAAGCGATGGCCTGCGGTTTAGCTTGTTTGGCAACCGATGCCGGTGCTGACGGCGAGGCCTTGGAGGAAGGTGCGGGGATAGTTTTGAATACTCAGCGGGTACGGAGTCAGTTGCAAACCTTGCTGCCGCTGTTTTGCGATCATCCTGAGTTGGGAATGCTGCTTGGTCAAAAAGCACGCCAACGGGCGATGGAGCGATACACTCTCAGTCAGAATATTACTGAGTTGGAAAAGCTGTACTCTGAGGTTTTGCAAAAGCAGCGCGTACTAATTCGCGGTTTAGCATGATTCAGCAGGAAGAAGGAACTCCGAACCAGTTGAAATTAAGCCGTTTATCCGTGTCAAAATTCTTGTCGTGCCTTCCTTCTTCCTTTGCAAATGACATACAAAAATCCCGCTCCTACAGTTGATATTATCATCGAATTAGCCGATCGCCCCCATCGGCCGATCATACTCATCGAACGTCGCAATATTCCCTACGGCTGGGCAATTCCCGGCGGTTTTGTCGATTACGGGGAAGCGGTAGAAACGGCCGCTAAACGCGAAGCTTTAGAAGAAACAAGCTTGAATGTAGAATTAATTGAGCAATTTTACGTTTATTCTGACCCAAATCGCGACGCCCGCGAACACACTATCAGTATTGTATTTTTGGCTTCTGCAACGGGCGAACCTCAAGCCGCCGACGATGCTAAAAATTTACAGATTTTTGAATCTTGGCAGATTCCCCATCAATTATGTTTCGATCACGATCGCATTTTGCGTGATTATTGGCGTTACCGTCATTATGGATTGCGGCCGCGTTTGTAGGAGGGGAGTTTTTGTTTCTTTGTTGATTTCACATCTTGCACTAATGTCAGGAACAGGCAAGATGCCTGTTCCACAAAAAAATTCAATCTTCTTGCACTAATGTCAGGAACAGGCAAGATGCCTGTTCCACAAAAAAAATTCAATCTTCTTGTGGAACGGGCTAGAAGCCCGTTCTTGAGAATGGTGTAACATCTAAATTCATTAAACTAAATTCTATGCCAATCTTGACAATATTAGGCGGAGGTGCTTGGGGTTCGGCACTGGCAAATCTGGGAGGCAAAAAAGGCGCTCAAGTTAATTTGTGGTCGCGCAGCAGTTGTTTTAATCTAGAATCAGTTATAACAGGTGCGGATGTTGTTGTTTCGGCAGTTTCGATGAAAGGAGTTGGAGCAACAGTCGATCGACTTTTGGCTTTAGAGTTAAGTCCCAGTACAATTATAGTTACTGTCACCAAAGGTTTAGACCCCGCGAGTACGCGCACTCCGTCTCAAATTTGGCAAAATGCCTTTCCTAACAATTCAATAGTGGTACTTTCGGGCCCCAATCTTTCCGAGGAAATTCAGCAGGGGTTGCCGGCTGCAACGGTAGCGGCGAGTTCGGATTTAGCTGCGGCCAAGCAAGTGCAAAATATTTACAGTTCTGATATTTTTCGGGTTTATGTGAATGAAGACCCGCTGGGGACTGAGTTAGGTGGAACTTTGAAAAATGTATTTGCGATCGCCGCTGGTGTTTGCGACGGTTTACAATTAGGAACTAATGCTAAATCTGCTTTGCTGACTCGCGCTTTGCCGGAAATGATTCGGGTGGGAGTTCGTTTGGGAGCTCGCGCAGAAACTTTTTACGGTTTGTCTGGTTTAGGAGATTTGCTCGCTACTTGCAACAGTCCTTTATCGCGTAATTATCGGGTTGGTTTCGGATTAGCTGAAGGCAAATCTTTAGAGCAAATTTTGCAGGAATTACAGAGCACTGCTGAGGGAGTCAATACTACTAATGTGTTGATTGATTTAGCTAATCAACGCGGCATTGAAGTGCCTGTTTCTCGTCAAGTTTATCGCTTATTAAATGGTGAAATTACTGCCGAACAAGCCGTTTTATCGCTGATGGAACGAGCTTTGAAACCGGAGATTTTATAACCTATACCACTAAATAGGTAAGGACTTAAGCAAAGCCTAAGTCCCTACCCGTAGCTGAAGTTTCAAGAAGTGGTGTCACCAGTTGCTAGTTATGAATTAAGAGTTGTAAGCGACATTGGTTGAGCGGTCAGATTGATGTTTTGCTCGCTCGGTAGAGAAAGAGTTTAAGGAATTGAAGATGAGTTGTGAATCCCAAACTCTTTAACTCATAGCTGTTACTTAACTCATAACTCCTAACTCATAACTTGCAGAGCGAGTTGCACCAGCTTTACATCTTGCCGTGCTGCATTACCTGTTGAAGGTGCTGCCGAATTTCCTGCGCGTGCTCCATGTCAGCTTGCTGCAATTTTTGAAACAGCTCAGCACAAGGCTGAGAACCCATTTCTTGAGCATCTTTCATGTAAGCGTCGTAGGCTTTCAAAGCTTCAGACTTGTTTTGCAAAACTGTTAACAAATCGTACTCGAGGTTGCTGATGACTGTACTACCGTTAGTGCTCATAAACTTACCCTCTGCTAGGATTTGTGCCAATTTTGACCGATCCAGAGATGACTGTTCATCTATCTAGAAGGGTAGATAATTTTTACTTTCCGCCGTAATAAAACGCAACTTCTTTATCTTTCAGTGGTGCGAAGTCAGCAGCAACGAGCATTTTATCGAGCTCGTTTTGAGGCAGATGTTTGACACCGATTCGGACAATGCGCGATCGCATTGTATTTGACACGCCACTGCGCTGTCTGCCGGCTTCTAATCCCATCACTTGCTTGTAGAGGTCTAATTTTGCTTGCGGAATCGGAGTACCGTCAAAATCGATTCCAGAGGCGATCGCAACATCGATCGCATCTGCACCAGTTGTAGATTGAGCCGCTGAGTTTGTTTCTGAAGACATTGTGCAAATTAAATAAAAAGGACGATCGTCATAAAAAGTAGTTTAGTCCTAAAAGTGCCACAGTTGAGCAGCAAACTCTAGCACAGCTCAAAATAACGTAAACTCGTGAAACAAGCTAAACAGTCCGCCCCACAGTGTTCGATTAAGGACAGTTTGGCACCAGAGCGATGCCTTGAGCATTTCTTCAAACAACGGATTCCCAAAACTCATCAATTACACTGAAGCATTTTCGTTTAGCAGATTTACGGGCATGATTTTCTCGATGAATAGTTTGGGGCGTTTTTTGATACAGTCACTTTTTTAACTTCCATCCATAGGGCCGAATATGATTGAAATTAATCGTATCAATTCCAATGTTTTCAAGGTAATTAGTTAATTTGAAGTCATCAGTCAGTACGAGATACTTATTTTTTGCAAGAGTGGCTATTCCACAATCCGTTAAGCCAAATTTAGTAAAATTGTCTGTCCTAACAACCTCCGTACTTTCCAGATAGGATTCATTTAATCGGGCCACTCCTTCAGCAAATACAGACAAACATTGAGAACGTTCGGGTTCCCCAAGCTGATTCGCTAAACTGTTAACTTCTGTCAGGATGTTGGGAGTTGTAACTATTTTGTTAAAATCAGACAAAATTTGCAGCAAAGTATCGTAATCTTCTGGCACAAATTTTTCGGTACGATTAAATTTTGAAATTCGCTCCCGGTTAACCGTACCAACAAACCATAGCAAAAGGATATTTGTATCAATTAAAATTCCTTTTTGTTTGTATTTCTGAAATAAAGACCGAACAAAATCTTTCATACTTCGCGAATTTTCATAGACTGCACTTCCCCTGTTGTGGCATCTATTTTAAATACTTTATACTCTCGTTCATAATTGGGAGTTGCCATTAAATTAGCAAGGGGATTGCTTGTTTTATCCACGGGTCGGATAAACCCCAATGTAATAAACCAGTGTTTTTTATCCTCTGAGAGTTCTGCTTCTTCCAGCCTCCAATCTTCGGTAGGATAACCTATCACATCTTGCAGAGAACCAAAATATCGTTGAGCAGCACCTACTGCATTTCGCACATCAATAGTCATAATAAATTCACCTCTTCAATAATTTACTTGTTACCAGACTCTGCCTGATAAAGCCGCTCCCGAAGCAGAGCCTCTAGACATCGGTTCCCAGGCAGAGCCTTGGAACCAGTTAAATCTGCATTGGTATTATCCCAAAAATTTATAGATTAATATTCAAATACCTCTGCTTTTTCAATGATAAACCATTAGTGGTACAATACTGCTAAGAAAAACTCTTCTCCTTTTGGGCGATCGCACACAGCCATATATCCCGATACGAACATATCATCGTCAAAAGTTGTATCCTTAAAAAACAGAGTCAGCGAGTTGCCATCCGCGCTCCAAATTGTCCGCAAAATCGTGATATTTTGGTGACGAGATGTTTCAACAGACAATAACACCCACCGCCCCTCAATCTCGATAAATTCTGGTTCGCCGTATCTCAAAATCGAGCGGCTGAAAACTTCCCGGATTAGGGTTTTAATGCCATCAGTTGCGAAAGTATTGGCAAATAATTTATTGGCATCTCGCTCAACTTGAGGTGCAGTTCCTTCGACTACCAGCCGCAATTTTGCTGCAAATAAATCTAGAGACAAGCCTCCCGATAAAATCTCATCTCTTCATAGGAATTATTCAACTCTCTCTTGTCTCCCTCCGTGTTCTCTGCGTTATCTGCGGTTAAATCATTCCGATATCCAATAACTAATGACTAAAATCGACATTTCCCCCACTGACAATTACCCCAACTCTCGCATTTTCAGCTTTCACAACACCTGAAAGCAAAGCTGCTGCCCCCAACACTCCTGTCGGTTCAACAACAATCTTCATGCGTTCCCACATAAAAAACATTGTGCTGCGAATAGCCTCTTCTGAAACTGTTGCCATATCATCAACATAATGCAGCACCAAAGGAAAAGTTAATTTCCCCAAAGATGGCGTGCGCGCACCGTCAGCAATCGTATCGGGGTTAGTAACAGTTTGTAGCGTTTTCGTGCGGAACGATCGCGCCGCATCGTCTGCTTGCTCCGGTTCTACTCCTATTACCTTACACTGCGGAGACAAAGTTTTTGCGGCGAGCGCGCATCCCGACAGCAAACCGCCGCCACCGCAACAAACTAACAGCAAATCCAACTCCCCAACTTCTGCGATTAATTCCAGCGCCGCCGTACCTTGTCCCGCAATCACCCACGCATGATCGTAAGGAGGAATGATTGTCAAGTGCCGTTCGGCGCCAATTTTAGCGGTTAACTCTTCGCGGGAAACTTGAGTGCGATCGTACAAAATAATCTCTGCGCCGTAGCCGCGAGTCGCTTCTTGCTTGACTTTGGGCGCATCAGCCGGCATGACAACAGTAGCAGGAATTCCTAGCAACCGTGCCGCAAGGGCGATCGCCTGCGCGTGATTTCCCGAAGAAAAAGTCAACACTCCGCGCTGTTTTTCGGCTTCAGATAGCTGCATCAAAGCATTGCAAGCACCCCGAAATTTAAACGAACCCGTGCGCTGAAAGTTCTCGCACTTGAAAAATACCTGAGAATTTGTGCGTTTGTTGAAAGTTTCCGAAGTCAGTATCGGTGTCTTAAAAGCTTTGCCCTGCAAGCGATTTGCCGCCGCCTCCACATCAGCGAAACTGACTGACAAGGGATTTTGGGCACAGAAGTCGGCACTCATAGATTTTATATTGGGGCGATCGAGAACTTTATTTGTAGGATGGGCATAGCCCGCTTCACTCCTACCATTAAATTATAAATTTTTATCATAAGCTTATTAATACAGCACTTCCGGGTGTTATGAGGTACAATAAGAATAGATAAAAAAAATACACCAATGAAAGCATATTCAGTAGATTTGCGGACAAAAATAGTAGCAGCCCATCAAGATCAGAAGCTGTCGATCAGAAAAACAGCAGCGATATTTTCCGTCAGTAAAAGCTTAGTTCAGAAACTGGTCAAGCAACAAAAAATAGAGGGAAATTTACAGCCGAAACCCAGGGGGAAACCGAGATACAGTCATTTGAATAATTCCACAGCTTCTTTGAGAGGAATAGTGGCAGCACATCCCGATGCAACCTTACTAGAATTGTGTGAGTTATTTGCCCAGAAGACGGGAAATTGGGTGGGTAGAACAGCTATGTGTAACGCCTTACAAAAGTTGGGATTAAATCGTAAAAAAGAACAGTGAGAAGTAGCCAAGCCGGCACTGAAAGAGTCATGAAATTAAGGTTAGAGTATTGGGAAAAAGTCAAGCATATCGACCCCAAAAATCTAGTATTTTTAGATGAGACTGGAGTATTACGCTTGTTTAACTAGAACTCATGCACGTTCCCAACGAGGAACGAGAGCCTATGCAGTCAAACCTTTTTATCGAGGCAAGAAAGTCACAGTAATTGGTGCAATTAGTTTCCAGCGAGTAGTGGCATTAATGACCATAGACAACTCGATGGATAGCCAAGCATTTGAGGTGTTTACCCTTGAAATGTTTAGTGCCACAATTGTGGTCGGGAGCAGTAGTAGTGATGGATAACTTACCAGCGCATAAAGTAGATTCAATTAAGCCCGTAGATTGAAGCGGTGGGTGCTTCTATCTTGTGTTTGTCTCCATACTCACGCCTATTTTAATCCAATTGAATTATGGTGGTCGCCACTCAAATCTTTATTGATCCAGTTTTCACCAACCACCACTAAAAAGGTTGACACCATAATTGCTGTGGCTCTTGACTTAATTAATCCGAAACATCTTAAAAACTGGTTTACTAATTGCTGCTACTGTACCTCATAACATCCGGAAGTGCTGTAATTATCATTAGCGGTTGCGCTTAATTGTTAAAAAAGCTGTTGACTAAAATCAAAGTTATGACAATTTACTATTAAAAAGTAAACGGAGGTTTGTACTTGCACAGGAGAGGGATTAATGAATACAAATTTAACCACCGCCTGATTAATTCTTGGGAAACAGCACGGCGCAGTGTCCTGATTTTGGGTAATATCCAATCCGTTGGCATCGGAATTATTCATCTGTCTCTTCCCTGTCTCTGTATCCTCTGTGTCCTCTGCGGTTATATCGATTCCGATACAACCGGAATCGATATAACGGGTAAAATAAACCGGATTGGATCGTGAAATTGCTCTCGCGAGCGCGATCGACTCTAACCCGGGACAACAACGTAAAGGAGGACTTGGCTATGCCATTTCCCTACGCAAAAAAGAGCGACTAAATTGTTTAACAATTACCAAAAAAGGACACAGTATTACTGTGTCCTTACCTGTTTATTGTAGGAACACGGCTTGCCGTGTCCCTAACCGTACCGCCGATATCCCGATTAGGATTCTTGCCCTTTAGAACAAGAACAATTCAGAATTACCAGTCGGTCCCAAATTGACATCGACAGTAGCAAACAAACTGTTGCCACCAACCGTAGAACCGTTGCTATCGTAATACAGCTTAGTAGACAAACCGTCGTAGATAGCCATGATGGACGGCCCGGTTAAAGTTCCTTCAAACACAGTTACATCAGAAACTGTGCTGCTGTAAGCGTAGAAACTCGAACCCAAAGGCCCAGATCCGGTGGTAAATGCGGCAAAACCAGTGGTGTCGAGGTTAATTACATCATCAGCAATGCTGTAATTGGTAATTAAATCCCCGCCGTCAGCAGTAGTTCCGGTGAACACAAACACATCCAAACCAGCACCGCCGTTGAGAACATTGGTTCCCACACCACCGATTAAAGTGTCATTCCCGATACCGCCGTTGAGAGTATCGCTACCGCCACCGCCGAAGAGGCTGTCATTGCCATCGTCGCCGGAAATGCTGTCGTTACCCAAACCGCCGTCGAAAATGTCGGCACCGCTGCCACCGCTGAAGATGTCAGCAAATTCAGTACCAGTGACGCTGTTATCACCCGCATCTCCTGTAAACAAGACAGGAGTGGTGAAGTTGTAACCGCCAGCACCAGAACCGAAATTGTTAAAGGCGATGGGGAAAGTGTTCCCAGCAGCAGTTAAATCGGCAACGCTACCTGAGTTGGTAGTAGTCGCATTATCAGAGGCGATGGTACCTGTAAATACAAAGTCCGCCGTTCCCAGATTGCTAGCAGCAGTACCCAGATTCGCAATCAAGGTAGAACCACCGGCTGCGGTACCGTTCGAGTCAAAATACAACACAGTCTCGTTCGACGCATTCGTAAAAGCGAAGAAACCAGCAGTTGTAGAATTGCCCACGGCCTTAGCTTGTGCAGCTTCCAAAGAGGCATAACTGCCGCCTGTGAAAATCACTAACTCTTTGCCAGTAATGTCAGGATTTGAACCACTTACAGCGTCAAAGTTAGTCGTAGTCAAATTACCGAAAGCGCTCGCGCTAAACTCGAATTTGTCAGTTCCAGAGGTAAAGTCAGTAATCGTATCACCGCCTTCGCCTGCTGCTTTGTAAACAAACAGATCCGCACCAGCACCGCCAGTCAGAATATCTGCACCGCTGCCACCGCTAAAGATGTCAGCAAATTCAGTACCCGTGACGCTGTTAGCCTCAGCATTTCCGGTAAACAAGACAGGAGTGGTGAAGTTGTAACCGCCAGCACCAGAACCGAAATTGTTAAAGTCACTTGGGTAAGTGTTCCCAGCAGCAGTTAAATCAACAATGCTGCCTGAGTTGGTAGTAGTCGCATTATCAGAGGCGATGGTACCTGTAAATACAAAGTCCGCCGTTCCCAGAGTGCTAGCAGCAGTACCCAGATTCGCAATCAAGGTAGAACCACCGGCTACGGTACCGTTCGAGTCAAAATACAACACTGTTTCGTTCGACGCATTGGTAAAGGCGAAGAAACCAGCAGTTGTAGAATTGCCTACAGCTTTAGCTTGTGCAGCTTCCAAAGAGGCATAACTGCCGCCTGTAAAAATCACTAACTCTTTGCCAGTAATATCAGGAGAAACCCCGCTAACGCCGTCAAAGTTAGTCGTAGTCAAGTTACCGAAAGCGCTCGCGCTAAACTCGAATTTGTCTACCCCAACAGTAAAGTCGGAAATTTTATCGCCGCCTTCTTTAGTTGTCCTGTAAACAAACAGATCCGCACCACTGCCACCGCTTATGACATCCAAACCAAGGCCGCCGGTGATGGTATCGTTGCCGTCGCCGCCGAGGATGGTATCGTTAAAATTGCTGCCGACAATCTTGTCATCGCCTGCTAAACCATCGAACTTAACAGCAGCCGGATAAGTGCCGAAATCGAAATTGTCAGGGCCGGCAGTACCTACAGGAACATTTAGTGGCTCGCCGATGAAGACAAAGTTACTGATTTGCAGGCGAATGTTGACTGAGAAACTGGTCACAATTTCAAAGCGCCCCCCAACAGCAAATACCAGTACAGCACGGCCAGTCTCGGCATCTATAAACTGACAGAAAGTAGGCACGTCTAGGTTGCCACCCAAAGCTACAAACCGCGCTTGCAAAGACGCGATGCTGTTAACATTGATATCCAGGGTGAAGTCGAGCAAATTAGCGCTGCCGATCGACCCAACAGCAGTAGTAGCAGTAATATCCAGTCGGGTCAAGCTAGAAACGCTGAGATTACCAAAAGCTGCCGTAGAAAGCTGTAAAACATCGTCATCGACATTAAAGTCAGTAATAAAGTCAGCTTCTACAACTGTTTGAATCTCTTGGCGGGAAGTGAGGTAAATAAAGGTATCTTTCCCATTACCCCCACTCAGATTATTGGTTCCTAGACCGCCTTCGATCGAGTCATCGCCATCATTTCCGGTTAATGTGTCATTGCCACTACCGCCGATGATTTTGTCTATGCCGAGGCCACCGTCGATCGAGTCATCGTCATCGCCGCCGTCGATATCGTCATCATCATCGCCGCCTTTAACTTTGTCCTTGCCCAAGCCTCCTTTTAGTGTGTTTTTGCCTTTACCACCGTCGATATCGTCATCGTCATCGCCGCCGTCGATATCGTCATCATCATCGCCGGCTTTAACTTTGTCCTTGCCTTTGCCTGCTTTGATTTTGTTTTTGCCTTTACCGACTTCGATATCGTCATCGTCATCGCCGCTGTCGATATCGTTATCGCCATCGCCTGCTTTAATTTTGTCCTTGCCTTTGCCACCGATGATTTTGTCTTTGCCTTTGCCGGCTGTAATGTCATCGTCACCCTCGCTGCCTTCGATGTCGTTATCGAGCGTCCCAGAACCGACAATAACTTGACCTTCTGTAGTGCCAGCAAACTTAAAGACATTTCGCTCGACGTTCAAGCTAAAACGCTGGCCGGTGAGAGATCTTTTGCCGTTGCTAACTTCAAAACCAAAACTAAGCGCACCGATAAAACCTACTGCGGCTTTGAAACTTAACGAGCCTGCGTTAATGTCTGCTTGAGTGAAGGTAAAACCGACTTGTGTTACGGCGACTCCCTTAAAGAATAGTTGGCCGGTTGTAGCATCGGGCAGCTCGGTTAGCTTGAAGACTGTGTTGCTAGGACCTTGCTCGTCATCGACAAACCGCAACAACTCAGAAGTAATAGTTCGCTCGCCACCGCTGGAACCAGCAGTCAAGGGCTGATTAGCTTCCACTCGCGGAGGGTTAAAAATCGGGTTCGCAGTTGGAGTTGGAGTTTGAGTTGGAGTTGGAGTTTGAGGATTAACTCCCAAAAAGTCGCCAGCAGTGATGAGCGTTGCGTTGACATTCAACAATAGCGCCAGCGCGAAGTTATTGACCCGAATTTCGGTATTGCCACCGACTTGTATAAAGGTCAAGCTGCTAAAGTTCAAGTCGCCAAACAGCAGAAACTTGTCTATGCCATCTTCGTAGTCAGTGATGACTGCACTTGCCCCAGAGGTACTGTTACTCACGACATAAACGTCATTTCCAGCACCGCCGACACAGGTATGGTTGCCACTACCCCCCATCAGCGTATCGTTGCCGTTGCCGCCCATCAGCGTATCGTCGCCGTTGCCGCCGCCGCTAACGCTGTCGTCGCCGTCGCCGCCGTCTCCTATGTCATTGCCGTCGCCAGTCACGAGGGTATCGTCGCCGGCACCGCCCATAACGCTGTCGTCGCCAGCACCACCGCTAACGCTGTCGTCGCCGTCATCGCCTGCACAGTTGTCGCTACCGTCGCCGCCGAGTACGGTATCGTCGCCGATGCCGCCGCTAACGCTGTCGTCGCCGTCGTCGCCTGCACAGTTGTCGCTGCCGGCACCGCCGAGCACGGTATCGTCGCCTGTGCCGCCGCTAACGCTGTCGTCGCCGTCGTCGCCTGCACAGTTGTCGCTGTCGGCACCGCCGCTCACAGTATCGTTATCTTTGCCACCATTAACGGTATCGTTGCCAGCGCCGCCCTCACAATCGTCGTTGCCTGTGTCGCCCCTGACGGCATCGTTGCCTTCGTCGCCCTCACAATCGTCGTTGCCTTTGCCGCCATAGACGGTATCGTTGCCGGCCCCGCCGCCAACGTCATCATCTCCTTCGTTGCCGTGGGCCCAGTCATCGCCGTCATCGCCTTCGCAGGTGTCATTGCCGGTACCGCCAAAAAGGCTGTCGTTATCTTTACCGCCATTAACCTTGTCGTTGCCATTGCCGCCCTTAACGGTGTCGTTGCCACGATCGCCTCTTATTTCATCGTCGTCATCGCCACCTTCGCAATCGTCGTCACCTTTACCACTGTAGATTTTATTTTTTTTGCCATTGTTTCCTTTGATTTTGTCCTTGCCTTTTTTGCCGTATATCTCCTCGTTAGCGCCCGTGGCGACAATTAGGTCATCGTCATCGGTACCGATGACGGTTCGGCGGCGATCGATGCCGCTGCCATCGTCTAAGTCATCTATGTCGCCCATACCTTCTTCTAGTACGCCGGTAGATTCCGCCATTTGGCTGTCATCAGTAGCACCTTCTTCCTGTACGCCGTTAGACCGATCTGGAAATTTGTCCTTAAGGCCGTCGGTGTCTTCGGTTATCGCTATCTGAATTAACTCGGCTAAATCCCGATCGGAAATTGTAGAGCTATCGTCGCCTAAATCCCCGACAGGATTTTGTGTTTCATTTTGAGCTGGAGAAAGTTTTTCCGGTGTTTCTTCTAACAATTGTTCGTCTGCCATCGTTGATATTTCCCAAAAAATGATAAGCTTCTTAGAATCAATTTATCACGAAACAGGAGGCAGCAGAAGATTTTTTTAAACTTCATGCTTTCGCCTGCTAGAGGAGCTGGTTTCCTCATCTTTACTATTATAGATGCCACTTAAACCGCAAGATTTTTTTCGCTCTATTGCGAGTTTTATATTCTGCAATTGCCTACCAAAATTAATTGATCCGCAACCTACACTGTAATTACTGCGCCGAAGCGCCGAGCATTTGAGATGTTCTCGGTAATTTCTACAGTAAGCTGCGCCGAAGGCACCCTTCTTGTAGATTCTCTACGTAATTTCTACAGTGAATTAGCTGAATTTAAACTCGCAACTGACAACTCCTAAATAGCTACCCAAAACCTGTATCCCCCAAATTTTTCCCTTGCATTTTTTCCGAGCTTGGCTGGGTGTATTGAAGTTTTGTAACACTCCCAGCTTTGACAAATCCTTCCCTGACTTAGGATTTGAATCTCTTGACTAAACGACTGCACGCTTCTAATTTTAGTTCCCGATGATTAATTAGAAATTTAGATAATTCGCCCGGGCAAATATTTGTTCTAATTTTTAGTTGCACAATTTTCTCTCGATTCTAGGAAACCTCGCGAACTGAGAAAAACTTTTTTTTCGGCTCACTACTAAGAGTTCTGCTAAAACATATCTATCTCAAGACATATTGCAAAATTAATTAAAGAGTAGTATATGCGAAGAATTATTTTTTGGTGATAGTTGCAAGCTCGATCGGCATTTTGAGGGGGCACGACCCACGGCGAGGCTGCGAAACCCATTTGTTTTGTAGAGGCTTCGCTACCAAATCCAATAATTCTCCGAGGAACCGGCCTGATGAGGCGTAATCCTCTAGATGCCAAAAATGAGGTTGCTTGAGAGTACCGGAATAATTTTATTGCCGTTGTATTGTTGAGAGTTATTGGCGGGTTAAGTTTATTTTTGCTGCTTAACTTTAACTAGATTAAGAGAGTTAAATTAAAAGTTTTCTATATCATAAAAGCGGCAAATTAGCAATAAGTTATTAGCAATTATCGATGGTCCACAATCGATTACCGATCGCCACTGAGGTCTTAAGGATGAGGGCGGAGGGCTTACGGATGAGAATCCAGGGCTGACCAATTAATTAATTGACACAAAATCAAGATTACACCTGGGGGGCTGGTGGTAGAGGATAAGCGGTAAAGACAGATCGACCGATCGCAAAAAAAAATAAAATACTCAACTTTCCCTGCGATATTGCCCTGAAACCGGTTGGCGAGACCCGAAGTAATTTTAATAAGAACTAGAGATCCGCCTGGTAAAGTGCCTCCAATTTTACTTTACTCAGCAATGAGAAACTCAAGTTCACGACGAATCTAAAGGGGTCTGCGGTAGAGGTGCAAAATGTTAAAGATAGCAAGATTGGAGAAAATTCGGCTTTCACCGAGCCACAGGGCAATCAAAACTAATAAACTGTTATTAAAGTACAACTTTTATATCCTCAAAGTGTTTGAACAAATATATATGACCCCAGCGATCGCCCGATCGGGGGAAGCGCATTCAGAAACTTTGATTGGAAGAGTAAAAATTATTTTGCCGGTCGCTATTGCTAGCCACAAAAACACAGGCAAATTCAGAATTAAGGCGGGAGGGCGCTAAATCGGTGAGCCAAGAATTTCAACTCTCAGTCACCCCTGTTGGGGACGACGAATATCTAGTGCGGACAGAAAGGGTTGCACCCGGTGTACCCTTAGCCGAACAACAAGTCCGGTGGCCGATCGACGAATGGCTTGCACTGTCTGCTCAACTGATGAACGACCCGCTGGTGGGCTTGCTCCAGGGAAAAGCAGTACAAGGAACCAATTTTGCTGGTCGCGGCCTCTCCCGTTCGGGAAACAACTCAGCGCCGAATTTAGTAGCACTGGGGCAACAATTATACAGCGGGCTGTTTCAAGGAAATTTGCGCGATAGCTGGACTTGCGCTCAAGGCATCGCCCAGCACCGCCGAGAAGTGCTGCAACTGCGACTCGGACTCAAAGGCCGGCGCTTGCCACGACTGCCGTGGGAAGTTCTGCACGCCGGCGATCGCCCTTTGGCAACCGGCACCGATGTCGTGTTTTCTCGCTACCAACCAGGTACAAGTTTGTTCAAACAAACCCGGATAGTGCCTAGTAGCGGGCCACTAAAAATTTTAATGGCGATCGCCTCTCCGAGCGATCGAGACAGCTTGCAGCTCAAGCGAGAAGTGCTCCACCTGCAACAAGAACTGCAAAACCGCACCGCTAATCCTCTCAAAAACAGCCCCCATTCCCCGGAAATTCAACTGACTATTCTCGAACAGCCCGATCGAGAACAACTTACCCAAGCCCTAGAACAAGGACACTACCAAGTCCTGCACTACGCAGGCCACAGCAACTTAGGTTCCAGAGGTGGGGAACTCTACCTAGTCAGCAGCCGCACCGGCTTAACCGAAACCTTGAGTGGCGACGACTTAGCTGGATTGCTGGTTAACAACGGTATTCAGATGGCCGTGTTCAACTCCTGCCGCGGCGCCTACGGCGACCCTTCAGACCTGGCGGACGACAGCCCGGAACGGAACTTAACCGAAGCTCTAGTGAAGCGGGGCATTCCGGCGGTGCTAGCAATGGCAGAAAGCATCCCCGACGATGTAGCCCTAACTTTGACGCGGTTGTTTTACCGCAACCTCAATCAAGGCTATCCAGTCGATCTGAGCCTGAGCCGGGCCAGAGCTGGGCTAATTTCTGCCTACGGTTCTCACCAGCTATACTGGGCTTTGCCCATTCTCTACCAGCACCCGGATTTTGACGGCTATCTGATCGGTGGCCCAGCCCACAGCGCGACATCCGGGTCTCGGGTGCAAATAATCGCGTCGGGAACCCAGCCGGCTCTGGCGGGTACAGAATGGAGTGCGCCACCTTCACTCTCGGCGATCGCCCAATACCCGCCAATGCCAGCCAATCGATCGCATGAGTCAGACAGTTCTGACGGCGAAGTCTGGGAATATTTTCCTGACCAATTAAAAGAGCGCAAGGATTGGGTTCACCAGAACGATCGAGCCGATGCTACTAATTCACCGAACTCAGCGACGGCTTCGCAGTCCTCTATTCCTAATTCTGAGTGTTCGGCGATCCAAGCAACTCGCGCGGCTGAACCAACTCAAAAACCGTTAAAAAAACCGGGGTTGAAAAAATCTGTCGCCCTGATGCTTTGCTTGTTGCCCGTTGCTTTGAGTGCTGGCTTTTTTGGGTGGAGGTACTCGCACCAGCGAGATACGAAACCTGAAGAGTTACTGCCGGCGGTACGGACTCCCCTGTCGCAAAATTACCTGCAACAACGCCACTAAAAGCGGTCGCCCACTGCAATGCCGAATTTAGACCCTTTTGGCCTAGCTCCAAACTGGGTGAGGTTTTTGCTGACCATTCGCGATCGGCTGCCGGTGGAAAAGCGAGCGAAAGTATGTTGCTCGATCGAATCTCGGACTTACCTTCATTAAGCCGGTTTTTACCGAAAATAAGGAGCAGCGCAACCCAGCATCGAGGAAGAAACCGGGTTTCTCGTCGTGAGAGGAACTCCGGGACTGTTTGATATAGAATTCGTCAGTCGATTGTAGATTTTCGACTTGGGCTTGAGCCCTGAGTCGAAGGACTTGAGATTTTAAATTTACTCCACAGATAAATCTGGAAACTGGAACAAAACTATAAAATTTTGATCTCTCCCCGACAGGAGTCGGTGGCTTGTATGCGTTTTTGAGCGGGCTGATTCGGCAGCAGGAGCATTCGTCATTCGGCACAAGACAAAAGCCAGAGTTGCAACCATTAAGAACGTCCTCACCGTCAGCGCGCTTGCTATATTTCACAATTATTAATTATGGAAGCGGCTGTGAGTTTGACGCGCCCCTCCAGTTGGTGCATAAATTTTGAGAGTCTGGCAGTTTACAGGCCACCAGTGGAAACCAAGACATTTCCATCGAAAGTCCATGTCGGGAACCGCTGCTAATTTGTAGTGCATCAAACATTTAAGCAGTTGTGCATTTAACTCGGTCTTTTTCAATTCCCCTGTGGAAATAACCTCAAATTCTCTGGCTTGTGGCCGGAGGAGGAAGATTTTTCCGAGTTCCCCCTAGATATCTACTGATTCGTGGCGAAGTGTTAAGAGCCGCGAAGCAATTTCGCCCGCTCAAAACTATTCCCCTCTTAGTGGCTGCCCGATGTTTCTGCCGCCGCGCCCATTGAGTCTGATTTTAGCTTAAACCCGTTCAACGAAGATGTGAAATTTCCTTCAATTTTTACCGGATTGCCTTCCCCAGACTGCGTTCTGTGGAAGTTATATGCCCAACACCTTAATAGAAGATTGCTCGTTGGTATTTGGGGTTTTGAGGGGATTTCCAGCCCAAAAAGTAGGGTTTATACCATTTTAGATTTTAGATTTTAGATTTTAGATTGAAGAATTGGGAATGACTTATTCCATAAGGGTTTGGAGCTTGCCTACAGTTGGATTCTTTTTGTAAACTGGTTTTGCAAGTAGCTGGCAGCGGCATCGAGAACAAGTGCTGCCTCCCCTTGTTGAGGTAAAAGTTAACCCCGGCAGGTAAATGCTTTCGCCAGATTTGCAGCGGACGCGCTCTAGGTATTTCGATTCATGGCTGTCTTGTTTTTACCTTGACCACAGACTCGATCGGGGATTGGTGAATGCAGGGAACAGACTTTACTGTAAAAAAGTAAAGCATTTAATTTGCGACAATAATTCCCCGCGCGATCGCTCCGAGGCTTACGCAAGCATTTGGGCCACAAGCAGCAAATTGATCGCCCTTCGAGCATCCTTACTTCTACCCCCCGTCTTGAAACCGCAGAAATTTATCCAGAATCTTAAATATTGAGAATTATTAGTATTGACAGTGAAACAAAGTTAATCTAATGTGTTGTAATTGATATAAGTAAAGTCCAATAAGCGAGGTACGGTCAATGGCAGAAACAGCTACAGCACCCTTAACAGGAAAAGGTCTGCTTCAAAAAATCAAAGGCAGTGATTTGCCACGCAGAGAACTTGCAAAGCTTTGCGGCTACTTCACTGTCAGCAAAAGTGGAGAAACCCGGATTAATCTGGCTGAGTTTTACGATGCAGTGTTAGCTGCTAAGGGCATTGAGCTAGAGAAGTCGAAAGCAGACGGACGCGGACGAGAAGCGAGTTATCGAGCTAGCGTTCACAAGAATGGTTCGATCGTGATCGGGGCAAATTATACCCAAGAAATGGGATTAAAGCCGGGAGACGAGTTTGAAATTAAGCTCGGATATAAGCATATTCGCTTGATTCAGATCGATGTGGACAGACCGGATGTGGATGTGGATGATGAAGAGGAGGATACAGAAGAATAGAGGCGATGGTGATGCAGTCAGCCGATAGCAAGGCGACTGGATTTGGCATTCGCTACACGAGTATTTGCGCGCCACCCTTCGATTGAACTGATGAGCTGTCTTGACTATTTCTATTTTCTCTTGTCCCGCAAAGACTACAGTGCCTCTGAACTTCGCAAAAAGGGGCAAGAGAAAGGTTTTGGCAATGAGGAAATATTGGAGGCGATCGCGCAAATTCAAGACCGCGGCTATCAGTCCGACACTCGCTTGGTGGCAAACTCGATCGCCTCTGCAGCAGGTAAATACGGGAAGTCGGCCATCAAGCGCAAGTGCCTGCAAAAAGGAATTACCAACGATTTGTTCGAGCAAGTCTGGGAAGAAGAAATTGCCGAAAATCAGGACTCCGAAGCAGAAAAACTGGCCGAATTAAAAGCCAAAGTCATGCGGAAATACAAGATCGATACTTGGGGTAAAGCAGATCCGAAAACCAAGGGCAAAGTCTTGAATTACCTGCAATACAGGGGCTTTAATGCCTTTGAAATTTGGCGACAGTGGCAAACAGAAGAAGATGACGAGTAAATAGTAGGGCCACGCCAAGAGGTGCGGCCCAGATAGGCAAGCACAACTACACTGCTGCCGATGGGGCTAAAGTGTAAGTTCTGAGTTTTTGTAAATGTATGTCAATCCTCAGCGTTGACTAAATAAGATTCGTACATCTGCCGGTGTCTGGCTAAAAGCTCGAGATATTTCTCGTTGATTTTGGCCAGCATCCATTTTTCTTGAAAAATGGCGGCGGATTCTGCTTTCACCGGATCTGCTTGTAGGGGCAAAATATCTTTTCGAGCTGCGGTTTGCTCTGCTGCAGACTTCAGCTTCTGAGGGTTTTCCTGGTATTTTCGACCGCTTTTGTGGTTGGCGTAGCGACGCGATCGAGTATACCCCATCTGTAAGAACTTGCGGGCCATGTCGGCTCCCACAAAATCTTCGCGATCGAGATACTCTAAAAACAAAGAGTAAATTTTGCTGCTGGATTCCCTGGCAATTTCAGGAGTCTTAAATCTCCAGAAAGGCAGAATTTCTCCTTTGTAGGGTTCCACCAACAGCACTCCCTGTTCTCCTTTCCCTACGCGATAAAGTTCCGGGTGCTGTCGAAAGTCGATGTTCTTAAAATCCAAAGAGTAGTCGAACTGCTTCATTGGGCATTTTCTGTTCTATCTGGAACTATAGAAGCCCGGGGTTTACCTTCGTCTGGTTTGGTATAAACCCAAGCCCAAGCAATGAGGACAGCTTGAAAAGGCAGCCTGAACCAATACAGTAATTGGTTATGGGGAATCCCTTCTATCGGAATGTTGTTGACGGCTTGATTGATATTAGCTGGAAACACGGCAATAAACAAGGCAATTAATCCCCATGCCGCTGCCCTGCTGACAGGAGGAACTAACAGCCCAATGCCGCCCAAAATCTCGAAAAAACCGCTGATATAAACCAAGGCTTCTGGGTAAGGAAGCTGGGGTGGCACGATTCGGATAAAAGGTGCGGGTACTGCAAAGTGCAGCACGCCTACAATACTGATAGCTACTGCGAGAATAACTCGCCAAATTTCTTTTTGACTTTTCATGGGTAATCGGTAATTAATAATTGTTAAATTGCTGCGATAATGCTTGCCAAAATTCGCTATCTGCGATCTAGAGGGCCATAGAACTGAGAGCCAAAAATTCCAGCTTTCCGTGTTTGTCTACTCTTGCTGGTGGCTGTAACGATTTTATTTGGTAGAAAAACCAGGTTTCTGGGTAAGTCTCAGACAAATTTTCACAGCCCCAAACTGGAGGAAGCCAGAAGTGGAATTGAAGGTATGCCCGTTGACTGCCAAAAACAGATAGCGCGCATTTTGATAACAAGATTTTAATATCTAGGGCCCTGCTGCAGTCTCTATCTTCGGGTAGTAAAACATGATTTTTGTTTCGCCTCTGGCTCCGTCAGCAGCCAAACCAGCCGAAGATTTTCTCGATCGACAAATGCACCAGCGCTTAAGATTAAATAAATCTTCGCCCAAATTGATGAGTGCGATTGCTGCTAAATTCGACCTAGCCTTCCAGGTGCTTCCCTACCCTGCGGGAACCCCTACGGGGAACGGGAACCCCTGTGGGAAGATCTCTTTGCTAGCCCGTACCTTGATGAGACTAATTAAGGCGAGTAATTTGTCAATAACTTTTAGAATTATTTAATATTTGCGCTTTGAGAATTATTGGAAGAGGCAATTTAGGAACGCTCTGTAATTAAACTTACTATCTAAAGTTTGAATTTTGTCAACTTCCGACAGATGTTATAATGAATGAAATTATTGAATTTGCTAAAAAGTCGATCCTCGTAGCAACTCCCCAACCATCCTGGTGGAATTCAAAATAGTCACCAATGGCAGGAACTTTTTAGCAACCACATTATTCAAAAAGATTGAGCCTCCCAGCGCTGTGTCATTTTTATTTACACGCAATCAATCACCGACGACCATGAACACCTCAATAAACACCTCTAAATTTGGCATAAACCGGATGCTGCGACAATCGCTGTTGCTTGGCATCTTTTCCGCAGCAGCTTTAGCTAGCGGATGGGCGCCCGGTTTGTACGCACAATCCCCAAACCTCGTTTTCGGAGCTGCAGCCCAAGCTCAAGAGATTAGCAGCGAGGAAATTACTAGCTACGCTCGCGCTGTGTTGGCAATAGAACCCAGACGGGTGGAAGCTTTTAACGAAATTAAAGGAATGGCTGGGGGCTCGGTTCCCAGAGTAGTGTGCAACGAAACTCAGGAAATTAATAGGTTGTCTGGAAGTGTTCGCGGCATCGCGGTGAATTACTGCCAACAAGCTAAAAAAGTTATCGAAACCAATGGTTTGACAGTTAGTCGCTTCAACCAGCTCACTTTACTCCAGCAAGCGAATCCGGCAGTCAAACAGCGAATTCAAGCCGAGCTCCTGCGACTGCAACAAGCTGGCAATCAATAAGCTTGAGGGTTTGAGTCTTTCTTCCTCTCCCGTTCTATTAGACTTCTCCATAAAAGCTTGTTCAGGGCAGGCATGATGCCTAACCGCTACCTCCCCCCAACAATATAATATTGGAGGTTTAAATTGTTCGAGTTCCTAGACGGTAGGCTAAATTTTTTGAAAAAAGAGCGATCGTCTGCGATTAAGTGCTTGACAAAATAACATAAATTTGGTAATAAAGCCAGAACGGGAGCGGCCAGAGAGATGAATATTTTTCAAATTGCTGTAAATTGGAATGAGATATTGCGATCGCCAACACGATTAAGACGTTTTTAATTTCTCAAACATAAGCTGAAGATTGGAACTTCAGTCTTCCTTATTCCTTCGGCTATAAAAAACATATTCCTCAAAAATTCCTCAAAAACTAGAGGTCAAGTGAATTGCTCTGAGGAATAGAATATAAAAATGCTAACATTCACAAAACATTTGCCTGCAAATCCCGATGCTATTGTCAGCTTTACTTTACAAATGACATCGGACGATCGCACTCGCAGCCGCCACCGATTCGAGACGGAAACGGGGGAAAGGTTGCACCTGAGTTTGCCCAGAGGTACGGTACTGCGCGATCGAGATTTATTGCAGTCGGAAGACGGTAGCTGTTTGGTACTGGTAAGTGCAAAACCCGAACTGGTGCTGACAGCCCGCGCATCAAGTCCGCTGCTACTGATGCGGGCGGCTTATCATTTAGGAAACCGTCACGTAGCTTTAGAAATTGCCGACAATTATTTAAGACTTTCTCCCGACTCTGTATTGCAGGGAATGCTGGAAAAAATGGGTTTGGAAGTAACAGAGGAAATTGTGCCGTTTCAACCAGAAATTGGCGCTTACGGGCACAGCCATTAGATTTTAGATTGTAGATTTTAGATTTTAGATTTACTCCCACCAAGGAATCCGAGGGCTTATAACCAAATTAGTTTCGGTCATTCAAGAAGGAAGAAGTCAACAGTCAACAATCAACAGTGAACAATCAACTTTTATGTTTGTTACAACTAGCTTTTGCACCTGTGGGAGCTTATAGTTATTCTGAGGGAATCGAAAGTCTGGTAGAAACCGGTGCGATCGACAGCGAGATTACTTTGAGAAATTGGTTAGAAAATTCGCTGCAATTCGGGGCTGTTCGGGTAGAAGCCGCTGTGGCGGTAAGGGCTTTGAGGGCGGCAAAGATACGCGATTTGACGGCTTTGAATTACTGGAATGCTTGGGCGACTGCTACTAAGGAAACAGAAGAGTTGCGCTTGCAAAGTTGGCAAATGGGGCGGACTTTGGTCAGGTTGCTGCTGGATTTGCGTGAAGCGAAGCTATCCCGCAGGGAATCGCCCGTTGCTTCTGGGTTAACAACAAGTGTAAAAGATTTGGTGGAATTTGGCGGCAATCCGTGCAATTTTGCGATCGGCTTTGGCATTGCCGCCGCCAACTGGCAGATTGAAGAGGAAGCCGCCGTGTTAGGATATTTGTACAGTTGGGCTGCAAATTTGGCGAGTGCGGGCGTGAAACTGATTCCCCTCGGTCAAACAGCCGGTCAACAGTTACTGTTAGATTTGCAGTCTCAAATTAGCTGTACGGCGCAAGAAGTTTTAAAATTAAAAGATGATGAGCTTGGTAGTTGCAGTTGGGGATTAGGACTGGCTAGCATGGCGCACGAAACTCAGTACACTCGGTTGTTTCGCAGTTAAAAATCAGAAAATCTAAAATCGCTATGGGTGCTTTTCGTGTAGGAATTGCTGGGCCAGTTGGTTCCGGGAAAACAGCTTTACTGGATGCTTTGTGCAAAGCGCTGCGACAGCAATACCAGATTGCGGTTGTTACTAATGATATCTATACTCAGGAAGATGCACAGTTTTTGGTTCGGAGTCAAGCTTTGGAGAGCGATCGAATTTTGGGCGTAGAAACGGGAGGCTGTCCCCACACAGCCATCCGCGAAGATGCTTCCATTAACTTAGTAGCTATAGAAGAGTTAGAGCACAAATTCACTGATTTAGATTTAGTCTTTGTAGAAAGCGGCGGCGATAACTTGGCGGCAACTTTTAGCCCGGAGTTAGTAGATTTAACAATTTACGTGATCGATGTCGCTGCGGGCGATAAAATTCCGCGCAAAGGCGGGCCAGGAATTACTAAATCAGATTTGTTAGTGATTAATAAAACAGACCTCGCCTCTTTTGTGGGAGCAGATTTAGGCGTGATGGAACGAGACGCTAAAAAAATGCGCGGCGATAAACCTTTTGTTTTTACTAACTTGAAGACAAAGGATGGCTTAGCGTCGGTGGTTGATTTTGTGAAGATGAATGTCGCTTAGGGCTATCAAATCTAGTATCATGGAAATAAGCCGTTTAATGATGACCAAGTAAGTTATGCTGAGTTGTTATGATGCAGCCGAATACTTTTTGGCTCAGGCAAGTGAAGATGCTGGCGATCTGATATCTAATCTCAAGCTTCAGAAATTGGTTTACTATGCTCAAGGCTTTCATTTAGCTTTGTACGATAAACCGCTATTTCTTGAAGCCATAGAAGCATGGACTCACGGACCCGTTGTTCCTGAGTTGTACCATCACTACTATAAAAAGTATGGTACTGGTGCAATTCCATGTCCAGAATATATAGACTTTTCGATTTACGACGAAAAAACTAAGAGCCTGCTTGATGAAGTTTACTCTGTGTTTGGGCAGTTTGCTGCATGGAAGTTAAGCAACATGACACACGAAGAATATCCCTGGAAACTTGCTGCTCAAAATAGCGGAAAAATTACTCATCAATCCCTGAAAAAATACTTCAAGACTCAACTCAATTGTGAAGAAGCATCTTAAGGCAAATCAACGCCAAGAAAAAGGGAAAAGGATTTCACCTAGAGAAATTGTTGATTTACCGCCAGAGCAGCAGTCACCTCTATTTTCTTTGCGGTACATGAATAAAGATTACTCTCTTGCTCAATGTACAAAAGATGAAAAGGCAGCTTTTGCAGATACGCTGTACAAATTAAGTCAGCTTACCTGGAGTCAGATTAATGCTTCTAGCCGTCACGGATCGGGCTACGAGAAGATAGCCCGAAGTGCCATTAGATCGCCTATTCCCAGCCATCTTAAGGATGATGTAAATTTTATTGCTTTTCGGTTTTGCGGGATGGCTCCGATGGTTGGTTATCGGGATGGGGCTGTGTTTTATGTTATTTGGTTGGACAGGGATTTTACGCTTTACCCTCATTAAAAAGAACTCGTTAAATTAGTGGCGGTGTCCAATTTTCGCTACCGCACTACCAATTCCCTGACCAAATTAGCCAAACGTTCTGTACTGTCTGTCACCGCTAATTCAGAAGCTGCTTGAGACATTTTTTCCAAATAGTCGGAATCTCTTAACAAATACAAAACTTTGCTTTGCAATACCTCTGGGGTTAGTTCGCTTTGACGGAATACCACGGCGGCGCCGGCTTTAGCAAATACTTCCGCATTAAATCTTTGGTGGTCGTCAGCGGCGTGAGGAAAAGGAATTAAAATAGAAGGTACTCCCGTCACTGCTAATTCTGTCAGAGCACTCGCGCCCGATCGACTAATTGCTAAATTTGCTCGCTGCAACAAACTCGCCACATTGTCGTAAAATGGCATTGACAAATATTGCTCGTGTTTCAAACTCTCAGCATCGGGGTCATTATTTCCGGTGAGGTGAACTACCCAAGCACCGGCATCAAACCAAGCCGGAGCACACTCGCGCACTAACTTATTGACTGCGACAGCACCTTGAGAGCCGCCCATAACTAAAATTACAGGTACATTGTCAGGAATTGGCAAATTTAGAGGTTGGCGAGTCAGGAATTGCGATCGCACCGGTGTACCAGCAACCACCGTTTTGGCGCGGGGTAAATGCTGGGCTGCTGCTTCAAATCCGATCGCCACAGCAGTGCACAAAGGACTAAACCAGCGCGTCACCTTCCCCGGAATTGCATTAGATTCGTGGAGAATTACCGGCAAACCCAAAGAACGGGCCGCTAGAATTGCCGGTGCTGCGATGTAACCGCCAGTAGTAAACACTCCCTGAAAATTTCCCGCTTTGAGCAACTTCCGCACCTGAAGGACCGAGCCGGCGAGTCCGCCCAAAATTCGCAGTGTACCGAGTCCAAATCGCTGCTGAAAGCCTTCAACGGCGATCGTGTGGAGGGGGTAAAGGGATGAAACTAACTGGGTTTCCATGCGGTCTGGGACTCCTAGCCATTCGATCTGACAGTCGTTCAACTGACTAGCGGTGGCGATCGCGGGAAATAAATGTCCACCAGTGCCGCTAGCTGCAACCAACAACCGGAGGGGGGCTTTTGTCAAGGTATTTGTTTCTTTTTTTACAAGTACAAGTTCCACAGGTCGATCAATTTTATATTTGAGGTTTTAGATTATTATGCTTATTATTCCGGCAGTTTCAGCCAATTTTGAATCAGCCATCTAAAATTAGATTGTGCCGTGTCCCTGCTTCCGTTGTCAGTTTTCGTTGCAGGCGAACAGTTGCCCAAGCTACGACCCCTGACAAATAACCAAATTATCATCTAATGCGTAATTTTTTGAATTTAGTGCCAAGTGCATCTCAGTATTTTTCCAGCCGTCGGGACAAAAAAACCGATCGTGCGATCGTTTTTGGCTTTAACTGCAGGCAGTCGATCGCTCCAATGTTGTTATGTTTAACAGTGGTAAGTGCTGGCGTGCTGCATCCTAGTGCGGCAAGAGCGATCGGTGCGATCGCGGCGACTCCCCGAACGATCGCCCAAACCCCTGCAAATGCGCCTGCCCCACTCACAAAAGTGCTAACAGAAATTGACGCAGCGGCCAACCGGCGCGATGTCAAAGCAGTTATGGCATTTTACAGCCCGAGTTTCACTCATTCTGACGGCTTAAACAGCCAAAGCATGGAAAAAGCCCTCATCCAACTCTGGGATCGATATCCGAGTTTAAATTACCGCACCGAGATCAAATCTTGGAAAACCGAAGGTAGCGCGATTCTCGCAGAAACCATAACTACAATTGCCGGCACTCAAAAAAAGGATGGCAGAGAATTAACTCTCAAAGCTACCATCCGTTCCCAGCAGCGCTTTGAAGGTGAAAAAATAGTTAGTCAAGAGATTTTAGCAGAACAAACTCAGCTTAGTTCGGGGCAAAATCCTCCCACAGTTCAAGTGAATTTTCCGGATCAAGTTAAGGTGGGCGAAGAGTACCATTTTGATGCCATTGTGCGAGAGCCGATCGGCGATGATATTTTAATAGGGACTGTTTTGGAGGAACCCATTAGCGAAAAAACCTTTTTTAATCCCTCAGAAGTCGAGCTGGAGTTGCTAAATTCCGGGGGAATTTTTAAAGTAGGTAAAGCTCCGGCTACGCCCGAGAATCGGTGGGTTTCAGCAGTTTTGATGCGACAAGGCGGGATTGCAACAGTTAGTGTGCGATTGCGGGTTGTCAAATAATAAAATAGGTGTTATGGGTTATTTGGGTAATTTCTGTAGTGGCGGTTTAAGTAAAATTTCTAACACCAATGAGAGAACAAGTTAAACCTGCCTCTACAATAATGATGGTTGATTGACCAGACTTAATCTTATACCAACTAAAATTTTTTCCCTCTTCCCTCTTCCTTCTGATTATTAAAAATGATTTCTATCCAAAACCAAATTGTTTTCATTACAGGTGCGAGTAGCGGTATCGGAGCAGCCTGTGCCAAGATATTCGCCAAAGGAGGAGCCAAACTAATTTTAGCAGCCCGCCGCCTTGAAAAGCTCGATCGACTGGCAAACGAACTTGTAGAAACAAAATTGATTGCGTCGGCGAACGAGATTTATTTGCTAGAATTGGACGTGCGCGATCGCCTGCAAGTGGAATCGGCGATAACTGCGCTTCCCGATGCCTGGAAAAGCATCGATATTCTGATTAACAATGCGGGATTGAGCCGTGGTTTAGACAAACTGCACGAAGGCAACTTTCAAGATTGGGAAGAAATGATTGATACCAATGTTAAAGGCTTGCTTTACATGACTCGCGCGATCGTGCCGGGAATGGTAAACCGAGGCCTCGGCCACGTAGTGAATATCGGCTCCATAGCAGGCCGCCAAGCTTATCCGAAAGGCAATGTTTATTGCGCTTCCAAAGCAGCAGTGAGAGCTATTTCCGAAGGGTTGAAACAAGACCTTTTGGGAACACCAGTACGGGTGACGGAAATAGAGCCGGGTTTGGTGGAAACAGAATTTAGCAATGTCCGGTTTCACGGCGATGCAGAAAAAGCCAAAAATGTCTATCAAGGATTGACACCGCTGACTGCTGACGATGTAGCCGATGTCGTGTATTTTTGCGCGACGCGATCGCCCCACGTCAATATTAGCGAAGTCTTGCTAGTTCCGACAGACCAAGCTAGTGCTACTCTGGTGCACCGAAAAGAGTTTTGAGTTTTTAGTGGTAATTGTCCGGATTGCGCTCGAATTCTCAGGAAGCTTAATTGGTAGATGCACCCTGATTAATTAACTCCCGACCAATTTTGGCCGGGTTTTTTTTGCCGATCGCACGTCGAGCAAAAAATTATCCCACATTCTGCCAAAGTGTCCTGAAAGAGGTGCTGTGAGGCGGGAGATTAAATTAGTAGATGCACCCTGATTAAATAACTCCCGACCAATTTTGGCCGGGTTTTTTTTGGCGATCGCACGCTGAGCAAAAAATTATCCCACATTCTGCCAAAGTGTCCTGAAAGAGGTGCTGTGAGACGGGAGACTAAATTAGTAGATGCACCCTGATTAATTAACTCCCGACCAATTTTGGTTTGGGGTTTTTTTTTGCGGTATCCAAGGTGATGCTGAAGAAAGTTTGAGTTTGTCCGGATTGGGCCTCCAATTCTCAGGAACCTTAATTGGTAGATGCACCCTGATTAAATAACTCCCGACCAATTTTGGTTTGGGGTTTTTTTTTGCGGTATCGACGGTGATGCTGAAAAAGTTTGAGGTTATCCGGATTGCGCTCGAATTCTCAGGAAGCTTAATTGGTAGATGCACCCTGATTAATTAACTCCCGACCAATTTTGGTTTGGGGTTTTTTTTTGCGATCGCACCCTAAACCAAGAATTTTAGCAAATTTTCCCAAACTGTCCGGAACAGGTGCACCTCGAACCGGAGACTAAATTAGTAGATGCACCCTGATTAATTAACTCCCGACCAATTTTGGCCGGGTTTTTTTTGCCGATCGCACGCCCTCGCCACAAATTTCCGCAAAGTCTACCAAAGTGTCCTGACAGAGGTGGTGTAAAGCCGGAGACTAAATTAGTAGATGCACCCTGATTAATTAACTCCCGACCAATTTTGGTTTGGGGTTTTTTTTTGCCGATCGCACGCCCTCGCCACAAATTTCCGCAAATTCTGCCAAAGTGTCCTGAAAGAGGTGTTTTGAGGCGGGAGATTAAATTAGTAGATGCACCCTGATTAATAAACCCCAGCCAATTTTGGCCGGGGTTTTTTTTAGCTCAAAAGCTGCATTAACCAATTAGGCTAAATCGCCTCAAAAGACTGCACCTCAAGAACCGGGCCGATCATAGCAAAAGTCATCACATCCTTGCGGACTTCACCTTTAACACTGACTTTCAAACCAGCTTTTTTCAAGTCAGAAGGAGCATCCTTAAGTTCGTAAGTTTCCCCATCTTCGCCGACCAAAGCCCAAGTACCGGGACCCAATCCTTTGCGTTCAATTACACCTTTGACAGTAATACTCATGCCGATCGCACCTCTGTTTTAATTGCTAAACGCGCCAGTCCGAAACACAGTAAAGCATTGACAATCAAGAATGTTTGTGATACCAAACCTGTGCCCAATCCCCAGACTGTGGGAGACACAAAAGCATTGACCGCTAAACTGCTGGCAAAACCGATCGAAATTGCGATCGCGATCCACTTCCACTGTTGATGTCCCAACAGCAAAGCAATCAAAATCCCAGGAATCAAAACGCTAGCAAAAAAGGGATTCAGCATACTGCTGCCATTAATTGCACCGCCGAGTTCGGGAATAGAACTGCCCATCACCCGCAGCGGCCACTGCGGCAAGTCAAATACAAACAAGTTCCGCAGGAAAAAGAACCCAGAACTACCAGCCATCAAGCCGCCGGAAAAGCCCCAAGTCCACTGGAACGGAAAATAATTCCGCAAAAAGAAAGCCAGCAGGTAAGAACCGAGCACCATTGCAATTTTAGGCAACAGGGCGACTGCACCGCCGTCAATCCAAAAGCGGGGGTTGAGATAGCCGTTATCGCGCAGCCAGCGGAAGAAATCGCGGAAGTTGATTTGTCCGCGCTGAGCTAGCTGAACTGCTGCGGCTGCGTCTAGGTGTCCTGAACCAAAATGGTTTAACGGATCTTCAGTCACAGTTCGGGAGGACTGCAAGAGTACGCTGCGAATTTCGTCTGGTTCTGTGATGCCGGAAGCCTTGACAAGGGCTGCAACGGCGGCAACGTGCGGAGAAGCCATGCTAGTGCCTTGATAGCCTTCAAAGACTTCGGCCCCTGTTTCCGGGTCGATCGTACTTTGCAGGATCTTGCCCATTTCAGAACCGCCGGGGGCTGCAATATCAACCCCTGCGCCGAAATTCGAGTAAGAGGCTTTTTCGTCGTCGGGGCCGAGGGCGGAAACGCCGATGACGTGGGGATAGCGGGCGGGATAGGAAGCGGAACTGTCGCCGGAGTTGCCGGCGGCTGCAATGATGACAACGCCTTTAGAGTGGGCGTAGTCGATCGCCTCTTCCATTAACTGACTTTCACCGCCGCCGCCGAGACTCATGTTAATCACGTCGGCGCCGTTGTCAGCAGCAAATTTAATCGCTTCGGCGATGTCGGAAACCGTGCCGCCACCGCTGCCGCCTAACACTTTTAGGGGCATTAAAGCTGCTTCGTAGGCGATGCCCGCAACGCCGTAATTGTTGTTAGTTGATTGGGCGACTGTACCGGCGACGTGAGTACCGTGGCCGTTGTCATCGTAGGCTTCGGCGCGATCGTTTACAAAGTCGTAGCCCGGTACAAATTTGGTTTCTTTTAAGTCAGCGACTGGAGTAATACCCGTGTCAATTATCGCTACTGTTGTGCCGCTGCCTTTGGTTTCGTTCCAGGCAGATTCTACGTTGATGCTGCGGAGATTCCACTGCTTGGTATACATGGGGTCGTTGGGAATCTCGAAAGCGCTGTAGACAAAGTTCGGTTCAATGTATTCGGTATCTTTAGCCAAATTTGATTTTCTCAGGGCGTTTAGCAAAGTGCGATCGCCCTTAACTACATATACATTGTCGGCCGCTGAGAATTCGCTGTTGAGTTGCGGTGCGACTTGGTACTGTTGGGCGATCGCATTTACTTCTTTCGCAATCTCAGCAGCACCCAAATCTTCGCGGAAATCCAGCACAATCGAGTCGTAAGTGCCTTGAGTAGCAAGTCCTGGGAAATTAGAAATCGCCCAGCCGAGCCCGATTAAAAATAAGCACAGAAGGAAAAACTTTTTCATGGCCGATCGTCCGTTTAGGGAAGGCGTGTTCACCACAATAACCCAATTTTCACCGCCAGCGCCAGTTTTCCTTGCTGCGACTTGTGGATATCTCCCACGCGAGCGTTTGGTAGTTTTCGGCAGTGGCTGTTGCTCGCTCAAAAATTGCTCTAATTTCTAGTTTAAATTGCAGAGCAAGTTTGAGGAGTTCAATTAATTGTATCATTAGAGAAGATGAGAAACTGAACAAGCGAGTATTTTCAAAAAGGGTATTGCATGGAAAGAGGTTTAATGTGGGTGCCGCTGCTGGCAATTTTTATTTCTCTAGCTTGGGCTGGATGGAACGAGTATCAAAAGCTGGAAGCGTATCGCGTCTGGGCCGAACAATTCGCTAAAGCCAAGTACGATATTTATGCTGTACTCGGTCAGCAAGAAGACAGTTTAACTTGGGGAAAACCTACTCGCAGCGGGCCTGTGAATTTGCAAACTTTTTCTTTAAAAGACGTGCAGTCGCTGCGGTTGTTAGTCAACTCTCAGGCAGTTGATTTAGAGTCGCCGCCGAGTTCGGGAAGTCCAATCGCCCTCGAATTTTTGTTGAAAGATGCTGCTGCTGTGCAGGTTCCTTTTACAGAAATTCCTCTAGCGACTAAATGGGGAAAACACTTGCAGCAAGAATTGCAGCGCTTTAGGTAAAAACACTCTCCGGTGGGGCAGCGTATAAGATGTGAACTTTGCTGCTTTAAGTTACAAAAGTCTGTAAAGCTGGTACTAGAAATAGAACTTACGCAACAAATCCTTTGAGCTGCTATCTATAGGGGTAAAGTACCCACGGATCACCCGGAGGACATGAGTTCTTGCAGTAAGTAGTAGGAGTAGTGTCCCCGTGCCTAGCCCGATCGTGTTCCGTGCACACCTTAGAGTTAAAGTTATTGACCAGCGCGTCCTAAAACAGCTAAATTGCCAGCCCCCCAATCAGCGGAATGCAAACACAAGAATTTTTACAGCGCTATCAACAAGGAGAGCGCAACTTTGGTCACATTGACCTCAGCGGCGCTAGTTTAAGCGGTGTTAACCTGCGAGAAATAGACCTCACTGGTGCTAACTTGACCGGTGCTAATTTAAGCTGGTCTTTTTTGAGCAATGCCAAGTTGATAGGGGCTTGTTTGCGGCGCGCGGATCTCCGCAGTGCGGGGCTGGCTGGGGCTAATCTGAGCGGGGCAAATTTGAGCGGGGCAAATCTTGCTAAAGCGGATTTGCGCCTTGCTTGTTTGGAAGCAGCAGAACTCAATTGGGCCGCGTTCCCCGAAGCGGATTTGGGCGGTGCTAATCTTCAAGGAGTTAAATCTGACCAGATTAATTTTGCCGGGGCTAAACTCGACGGCGCGAAGTTGATGGCGGCGGAATTGATGGAGGCAAATCTCAACCGCGCCAGTCTTGTTGGTGCTAATTTAACTGGTGCTAATTTGCGGGAAGCGCATTTGGTGGAAGCGAATTTGCGATCGGCAATTTTAATCGGTGTAAATTTGATTGAATCTGACTTGAATGGCGCTCAAATGCGATCTGCAAATCTGACGGGCGCTGACTTGCACCGAGCTGTGCTGGCGGGGGCAGATTTGACTGAGGCGGTGCTGGATAACGCTGATTTGAGTCGAGCTAATCTCGCAGGTTCTTATTTATTGAAAGCGAGTTTTAAGAAGGCACTTTTGCTGCGAGCTAACCTGCAAGGAGTGTATTTGCTGCGGGCAGATTTGAGCGAAGCTAATTTGCGAAGTGCTGATTTGCGGAAAGCTGATTTGAGTGGCGCTTATTTGATGGATGCGATGTTGGGTGAGGCGGATTTAAGAGAAGCTTGTTTGATTGAGTGCCGTTTGATTCGGACGAATTTGGAGGGGGCGCAGCTTACGGGTTGCTGCATTCAAAATTGGCAAGTTCAAGATGTCGATCTGTCGAGAGTTGACTGCAGCTATGTTTTTACTCAGTTTGATTATACTGCGAAAGTTGCGGCAACTCGCTTTCCGGTCGATCGCGATTTTGAGTCGGGGGAATTGGGGCGGCAGCATCAAGAGGACAGTTCTATTGTGAAGGTGTGTTTTGATGAATCTCCTAATTGGGAGGCTTTGGTTTTTACGCTGCGTCGGGTGGAGTTGGAAAGCCACGAACTCAAATTTAACGTTCAATTTTTTGACTCTGCGGGAGAACAAAATTTACTGCGGCTGAGCGCGAACCGTTTGGTGAACGGCAAGATTTTGGGAGAGCGCATTTTGGAGCTTTATCCAGATATGTTGGAAAAGGTTTTAGCCAAGGACGCTGAAATTTTGAGTTTGCTGGACTTGGCTGTTCCTAGTAACAATGCGGAGCCGAGCCAAAAGGAAGCATTGCTCAGAAGACAGGAAATCTACCAGCGAATGGTGCGCCAAATTTCGTTTATTTTGATGTCTCAGACGCCGGATAAATTCTCAGAAAGTGTGCAGCGGCTGTTGGATTATTTGAAGCAGCAAGGTATCCCGACAGAGCAGATTCAAAAGAAAGTCATCAGTCAGGCGATCGTGCAGCGGGCGAAGCAAGACCCGTCTTTTCGCGAGCAGTTGCTCACGTGGGAGAAAACAGCCTCCGATCGGGTTCGCGGTTCGATGATGGGGGAAGCAGTGCGGTATGCAATTACCCTTTTGAGCGATTATTAACAGTTAATTGTGAACACTTGAAGCCGAAAATCAACTAATACTGGCCCTTGCTCTTCTGCTTCGGAAACTGCAAGCGATCCTGCATTATTGCCAACCAAGACCCGATGTTTCGGGAACAGTTGCTTACGTGCGAGAAAACGCCGTCCCATCGGGTTCATTGTTCGGTAATTGGGGAAGCGGTGCGATTTGCGATCGCCCTTTTGTGGGAATAAATTGACCTAGAATTGAAAAGCCAGTATCACAGTGTATACTTTTTATTTTTGAGGTAAAAGTTTATGAAGATTAGTTAGGATTCCGAAATTGATGCTCTCTACATTAAATAGATCTTTTACCGTAGCTTAAATGTAGCTTTTGCATCATCACCAATATCTCCATACCGTTCGCTGCAACATGGTTGTTAGGCTGCCTGCTTTACTGTTTTGGCTGTCATTAATCCCCAAAACCAATTTATTTTATAGCGTTCTATATACACATCATTGTACCCCGCATCTTCTAGGATTCGCCTGCACTCTTGTTCGCCATAAGTCTTGAAGTGAGCGCGATCGAATCGACGGAGAAATATATCGCAAATACGGCACGTCCAATAGTCGTCACACCAATCTGTAATGACCAACTGCCCACCTGAACGAAGAACTCGGCGCATTTCTTGAAGTGCAGTCATAGGCTGATGAATGTAGTGAAACATATTGCATGAAATCACGACATCAAACTGTTCATCCTCGAAAGGGAGCTTTTGGGCCCATCCCTGAGACAATTCAATGGTTGCCGGAAGTCTCTGTCGAGCAACTTGCAACATCTCTGGCACTGGATCGACACCAAACAATCGAGATTGTGGGTAAGTTAATCCAAGCTGCTGAAGAAGTATACCTGTACCGCAACCGACATCTAGCAACCGATCAGTCGGTTGTAGTTTAAATCGGTTGAGGGTTTCTTGGGTCGTCGCTTGAATGTAGAACGACCATTTGACATCATAATCAGAAGCTAAACGCGAGTATTCTTGAACAACTGGATGGTTCTTGGGCAGATGGTTATCAGACATAGCATTGAGTTATTTGGCCACTATTAGCTGTTAGGTTCAAATGACTGACTGTATCATCCTTTATTCTCATCGCAATTAATTTTAACTTCTATGTCTAATAAATTAGTTTTGTTTATCAATTTTGGCTCCTGAGCCGGCGCCCGCTAAGGCCCGCACTTGCTCGTCGGCGTCGGAAACTGCAAGCGATCGCAACAGTGGCACAACTCCCGAATTTTCGGGAACAGTTGCTCAGGTGGGAGAAAACGGCTTCGGAGTGCGATCGTTGTTCGATGATGGGGGAAGCGGTGGGGTTTGGGATGCCCTTTTGTGGGAATGAATACACACAAAATCTTACCCCCATTAAAAATCCTCCAACCAGAGTTCGATTTAACGGTGCGGTTAATTAGAATATAGTTCAGCGTCCTCCTTCAAAAGCTTACACAACTCATCCAAATCTTTCTTACTGTGTTCAATCAGTTTTTCACCTCGCTTCTCTAGGTACTCAATATTGCCGGGACTTGAGTTGTCGATTTGATCGTGACCATTATCGCTACTCAATTGAAGTTGAAAACGATAGTAGTTTCGGTTATTTTCTTTATCTCCTTTAGTCACCATTAGCTGATCGAGTTCATACGCAACCGATTCGCTTTGGCCATCTAGAACAACGTTAATTAAGGGAATAGCCCATTTTAGTTGACCCCAATTTTTTGCTTCTTTATACTTATATTTCTTAGTTAGTGAGCCCGTACCTAAAGAAACAACAAGGGTCTCAGTACGTTGTAGTTCTTCACCAGTTTTTTTCTTGTAAGAAATCATCGCCTCCATCATTGCAAGTGAGGAAGGATTATTTGCAATAATTCCGCCATCTACCAAAGCGTAATATCCCTCATCGGTATGATGTCCCGTTTCGAGTTGGTAGGGTGGAAAGAATGTCGGTGCAGCAGAAGTTGCCATTGCTGCTTCCCACATTTTGAATCCCGTACATACTTTCCGGCTATCAAAACTCTTGATTTCCTCTGCGTCCCGATTGCTTGTAAAAAAAATTGGTGCTCTGAGTTCGATATCGTAGCTCGGGATGAAAATTTCTCGTAATGCCTCTTCAACCTTAGCTTCACCTAAAAGATCCTTTAAAACTTGTTGCCTACCTTTTGGGTTGTGCTTGGGTTGTAACAAATCATCAAAATCCAGTGGAACATACTCATTAAAAATCTTTTGTCCATATTTGCGATAGAAATTTACAAGTTCGGCAGCGGTATACTCTGGCTCACGATTGATGCTAGAGTCTGAGTTCTTTCTAGTTAAACCCAGTGCTAAAATTCCTCCTGTTGAAGTGCCTGCAATAAAATCAAACATTGTTGCTATGCGTTTTCCTGTGCGCTCTTCAATGTAGTTGAGAAGGATCGCAGGAATAATACCCCGAATACCACCACCATCAATTGATAAAATTCTTCTCTTAAATTTAGTACCCATCACATTTACTCCTTTAGATATTGCTTCAATTATCAAGTGAAATGAAACAAACTCATACAGCATCAAAATACCAACAGCCAAGGTCATCATATGGTTTCCGGTTGCATCGGAATAATAAAATCGAGTCAACAGTTAACAGTCAACTATTCATTTTTTCGAGCCGCCAGTCAACAGTCAACAGTCAACAATTATTTCGCTCGTGCAACCGGAATTTATATGAATCCAACCCCTAATTAGTGCGGTAACTTGCTGAGGGCGTGCCAAGTTCTGTAGCCGACAATTCCATCTTGCGGTAAAGCCTTGCTGAGTTGCAATTGTCGCACTGCTACATCTGTCATCGTCCCGAAGAATCCGTCAATGAAGCCGAAATAGTATCCATTGATTTTCAAGACATTCTGAACAATTTTAACAGCATTACCAGAACTGCCCTTCATTACTACCGGCATATTCACAGGTGCACCAGAGTATAGTGCTTCCCAAGTGATAGGGCCGACAATCCCATCTTCTTTTAAAAAGACGCGGTGTTGGTAGCCTTTGACCGCGTTTTGAACTTGGACGCCGAAAATACCGTCAATCGGCCCGAAATAATAAGCCCAATGATATAGAAGCTGTTGTAGTTCCTTGACAGCTTGACCTGTTGAACCCATTTGTAAAGTGGGTTTGTTTACTCCAGTGGTTTCAGCAAATGCCAGATTTGATTGAGCAGTAGTATCGGCGACGAGAGCCATAGTTTCATTGTTCAAGCTTCTTTCTTCGGTGTACATAATGTGGTTCCTGTCAACATTTAAGTTTTAGTCTTTGATATTTCAGGTATAACTGGTGGGATTTGTGAATGCACAGTCACTTTTTGGAGTGTCACTCATTTGAGTGTCACTCGTTTGAGTTAGTCCCAGTGTTAACTGTTAATTTCTCTTCCGGCTGCGCCGGAATGATATTCTGAAAGAATCTTAAGAGTGCAACGAGGACAAGTTATGCCTAAACTTCTAAAGTTGGAGTCTCCTCAAACTTCATAAAGAAGAGTTGTCTAAACTTTATCGTCAAGCATCGCCTCCAATTGAACGGATGCGCTACCAAATAATTTGACTATTGGCAACCGGACGAGTTACAGAAGATTTTGCTTCAACCACGAGCTAATGTCGTAACTCGATATATCGCGAAAGTTCCTTGTGACAATTGATATTATTTCAGTGCTGCCAAGTTCTTCTTAAGCAACCTTCTTTGATTAAAGAGCTCACTTGTTTTCACGGGTGGCCAAAAACCATAGCTAGATCATTCCGGCACAGCCGGAATTGATATCATCCGGATAACCGCAGCAGATATCAAACAACGCCGAGATGTCGCCACCCTGCTCAATTCACTCTGACGACGGGCGAGAATTCACAGCCTGAGCAATATGCCCCTTTTGTTTCTCAACTGCCACCAGTTCGTAAGTCGCCAGAGTCTTATTAATCCGCGCTAAAAAGCGAGCATCGCACGGTGACTCTTTAGCAAGGGTGGAAGAGCAGGTATGATTAATTTTCTGAAGTGCCTAAAGGATTGTTTCCAGTTATATCAATTCCGGTAGCATCGGAATAGTAAAGTCCAGTCAACAGGCAACAATCACAGATGGTGAAACCGGAATCCATCTAATTCCTCTGCGTTAATCTGTGTTTATCTGCCTGTATCTGCGGTCAAAAAAGATAATTTATGAACCGCAGATGACAAGGGATTGATGCTGATTCACGCAGAGATCGAGAAGAGAGATAGGAATAATGCTGATGCTAACAGATTTGATCTTACCAATCTTGACTGCGTAGCCGGCGACAGGCTAAGGCGCGAATTTGCTCGTCGGCGTCGGAAACGGCAAGCGATCGCAACAACGGCACAACTCCCGGATTTTCGGGATAATGTTCGATAATCGCTTCGAGCGCTGTAAATCTGGGATTGTAAGGAAAAGAACCGTTTTGATTGTCAACATCGCTCAAAGCCCGATCGCGCAAAAACTCAAACATTCCCGGCTCGTCTTTCCATCCCCGCATTAACTCTACCAGGGCGATCGCCCGCACCTGCGAATCTTCATCCTTTTGAGCTCTACTTTTGAGCCACTCGAAAGTTTGAGACTGATTTGTCCGCGCCCGGGCTAACTTTTGCAAAGCCATTTGCCTGACAGCCGGACTCTCATCGCCCTCTGCTTTTGCCTCCAGCAGCATCCAAGTTTCAGGGTTGTCCGGCCAGTTGTAAGCGAGTTCAAGCACCGCCGCTGGGCGCACCAGGGCATCGCTAGAATCAAGCTGAATTTTCAGCCAAGGCAAGGTTTCCTGGTCGTCGAGCCACCCCCGCACGATCGCCCGCACCAGCACGCTCAGCAGGTGAGAATCTTGCTCTGACTCGACCAGGCTTTTGAGGAAAGGCAGCGTCTCGCCCCGGTGAGACCAGCGTTTTGCGATCTCTTCCACGGCAGTTTCTCGGACGTTCAGGTGTCTGTCTGACTCGGCGAGATTTTGCAACCAAGTAAAGACTTCGAGACGGGGTGACGGCAGTGTGGCGACAGCTTCCACTACTACTTGTCGCACAGTCCAGTAATCTTCGGAATCAGCTATTTTTTGCAGCAGGGGCAGGGTTTCTGGGTGGTCGGGCCAACCTGCTGCTATCTGTTTTAGGGCTATTTCGCGCAGGTCGGCGTCGCGATCGCCCAATGCTATATTTTTCAAAAAAGTCAGAGTTTCGGGGTTCCCGGGCCAGCCAGAGGCAATTGCTTGCACAGCAGCCCGCCGGACGCTCGAACTCGCGTCGGACTCGGCTTTAGTTTTCAGCAGCGGGTAAATGTCGGGATCGCCGGGCCAGTGCGAAGCCAATTCTTCTAAAGCTGCTGTCCGTACTTCTTTGCTGCTGTCGGATTCGGCTAGGGTTTTCAGCAGCAGGCAAACGTCGGCTGCAGCAGGCCAGCCCGCTGCCAACTCCCGCACCGCTACTGTTCGCAGGATAGAACTTCCTGTCTGGGCAAGGTTTTTGAGCAGGGAGGCGGTGCCTAAAAGGCTGTGCCAACCTCGGGCTATTTCTTGCCACGCTGCGACTCGCACTCCCAAGTTTTCGTCGGATTCGGCGGCGGTTCTCAGCAGCAGCAAGGTATCTGTGCGATCGGGCCAATTAGAGGCTAACTGTTCGAGTGCTGTGGTGCGGACTGCGGGACTTTGATCGAACTGAGCCAGGGCAGCCAGCAGCGGCAAGGTATGGTTCGTGTCGGGCCAACCACAAGCGATTTCTCGGACACAGGTCGATCGCACTGCCCAGCTTTGATCGGATTTGGCGAGGTTTTTGAGCATCAGGTAAATTTCTGGCTGCTCTGGCCAACCGCGGGCTATTGCTTCGACTGCTGTGGCTCGGACTTCGCCACAGTCACTGGAGTGAGCGAGTATTTTCAGCCAGGGCAGGGTTTGCGGGTCGTTTTTCCAAGTTTGGGCGATCGCCGCGATCGATCGATTGCGAATTTGATAAATTTCCTGCAATTCTTGAGCGCTTTGATAAAGAATCAGGAAACCCGTGCCGTATTGCGATAACTTTTTTAAAGCGTTTAACAGTTTTTTTTCAGTTTTTTTATTAACATCATTTTTATTTTTTAACAGGCATTGCGCTGCTAAAAATAAATTAATAAATTTTTCTTGTTGACCGTTTTGCTCGGTGAGATATTCTATAATTTCGCTTGCTGTTTCTTTGTCGAGCTTGGCTGAAATTTCTCTGAGGACTTCGTGCAAAGATTCGTCCCGCCAGTGCTGGCCGAAAACTTGTGCCTTGAGTTCGCCCCAAGTCAGTTGACCGATTTTGAGTTGGGCATGGATTAACTCTGCTACAGTCTGGGGATTATTTTCGGAAACAAGTTTTTTTAACAACATACCGATACCCTGCCCGTGAAGTTTGTTTGCATTCAAAATCCGAAACCATATCCAGTATTAGTTTAGAGTTTGGTGAGCCTTCCTGGAGTAGGTCGCTGATTAACTCCATTTTATACCACAACTACGGGGTCGCGTCCCAATGCAAAATCCGCCACCACCCAGAGAAATGTTAGGTGTTGGCGGATGGCGCTCGAACAATTAAGCCGCTGAATCTAGCTAATAGCTACTTGGACGCGCTCGGCTGCAACCCGAACCGCAAAAGTCGGAATTTTTACCGTTTCATCATCGAGACATTGCCCGGTAGTCAGACTAAAGTTTTGTTTGTAAATGGGAGAAGCAACTTTGAGAGTGCCGTTGCGATCGCCCACAATTCCCCGCGACAAAACAAAAGCTTTGCTAAACGGGTCGTAATTGCTAAGCGCATAAACTTCATCTCCGTTTCCCACTCGGAAAATCGCCACTTGTTCGCCTTTAACTAAAGCGCAAACTCCAGTATAAGGGGCGATCGCATCGAGAGAACACACATCTACCCAAGTTGTTACTGTATCGGAAACTTGTAATGATTGAACCATCTTCTTTTCCTGTTAATTTACTTTAATTTCATTCCCAGTCTCCGGCTGGGAACGTAGGTTTCGAGACTCTGCCTCGCCGAAGGAGGCTCTGGCTTACGGTTCGAGGAGGCATAGCCTCCGGGACTTCATTCCCAGGCAGAGCCTCGGAACGAGATTAAACGAGATTAAATCTTGCTCGCTCCCCTTAGCAAGGGGAGGGCTGGGGAGGGGTTATTCCGAAACTCCAACCAGAGCCTTTTCATGTTCGTTAGCAGGCCGCGTTTGTCCCCGTTCCGCAACACGAACAATACTCGGATCTGGCAAATCGGAATTCACAAAATGCTGGAACCGCTGCACCTTTTGTGGGTCTTCAATGGTCGTTTTCCACTCACATTGATAAGTATTCACTAAATGTTCCATCTGCGCTTCTAATTCAGCACAAATGCCCAGAGAATCCTCAATTATCACCTGTTTCAAGTATTCAATCCCGCCCTCAAGCTTATTCAACCAAGTAGCAGTGCGTTCCAATCTGTCGGCGGTGCGGATGTAGAAAACCAAGAATCGATCGATATACTTAATCAGCGTTTCCTTATCGATATCCGTCGCCAGCAAAACCGCGTGCTGTGGCTTAATGCCGCCATTGCCGCACACGTACAAATTCCAACCATTCTCTGTCGCAATTATCCCAAAATCCTTACTTTGAGCTTCCGCGCATTCGCGAGTGCAACCAGAGACAGCAGATTTGAGCTTGTGGGGCGATCGCAAACCGCGATACCGCAATTCAACCTCGATCGCCAAACTCGTTGAATCCTGCACCCCAAAGCGGCACCAAGTGCTGCCAACACAAGATTTTACAGTACGCAGAGCCTTACCGTAAGCGTGTCCCGACTCAAATCCCGCATCAATCAACCGACGCCAAATATGCGGCAATTGATCCACGCGAGCTCCAAACAAATCAATCCGTTGCCCGCCAGTAATCTTAGTATAAAGCCCAAAATCCCTAGCAACTTCACCCAAAACAATCAACTTATCGGGAGTGATTTCTCCCCCCGGTATTCGCGGCACCACCGAATAAGTACCGTCGCGCTGAATGTTTGCCAAAAAGTAATCGTTCGTATCTTGCAAACCGACGTGAGACTTCTCTAAAATATGGTCGTTCCAAGTAGAAGCCAGCATCGAACCAACAGCAGGCTTGCAAATTTCGCAACCCTTACCTTTGCCGTGTCTTTCAATCAACTCCTCAAAGGTTTTAATCTCTTGAGAGCGCACTAAATGGTACAATTCTTGACGAGAATATTCAAAATGTTCGCAGAGATTATTTTTGACTGCAAACCCAGCTTTCTTCATCTCCGACTTGAAGATATCCGTCACCAAAGGCACGCAGCCGCCGCAGCCCGTACCAGCTTGAGTGCATTTCTTGACGCTGGCAACATCGGTTAAATTGCGATCGCGAATCGCTTCACAAATCTGCCCTTTGGTAACATTATTGCAAGAACAAATTTGAGCCGAATCAGGCAAACTGTCTACTCCAAAACCCGCCGGTACTCCCCCTTCTCGCGGTGGCATTAACAAATCTTCGGGATGCGGCGGCAGAGCAATTTCATTTTGCATGAATTGCAACAACGTGCCGTAAGCCGAAGCATCTCCCACGAGAATTCCGCCTAAAATTCGACTGCCGTCTTGATTTAAAACTAATTTTTTGTAAATGCCTTGGAAGGTGTCAGTGACAACAATCTCTTTAGTATCGGCAAACTTGGGAAAAGGATCTCCAAAACTAGCGACATCCACCCCCAATAATTTGAGTTTAGTAGACATATCCGCACCTGTAAAAGTGCTTGTAGCGGGGGCATCCTGCAGGCCATCGGCTGCACGCCTCAAAATATCTGCTGCTACGCTTGCCATTGTATACCCAGGCGCAACTAAGCCGTAGATGCGATTTTGATAAAGCGCACATTCTCCGATCGCATAAATGTCAGGATCGGAGGTTTGGCAGCTATCATTTATGATTATGCCACCGCGTTCTCCTACTTCTATACCGCAACTTCTGGCAATTTCGTCGCGGGGGCGAATGCCAGCAGAAAACACAATCATATCTGTTGCCAATTCCGAACCGTCAGCAAACAGCATTTTAGTAACTTTGCCATCTTTGCTAACAATTTCTGTGGTAGATTTGCTGGTGTGAACCGAAACCCCCAACTCTTCTATTTTGCTGCGGAGAATTGCACCGCCCATCTCGTCAACTTGCACGGGCATCAGCCGCGATGCAAACTCAACAACATGAGTTTTTAATCCCATATTTTGCAGAGCATTAGCACACTCTAGACCTAACAAACCGCCGCCAATTACTACACCAGTTTTGCAATTTTTAGCGTAATCTGACATCGCTTCTAGGTCGTCAATTGTCCGGTAAACAAAAGTCCCTGTAGCGTCTTTGCCTTTAATTGATGGCACAAATGGATAGGAACCGGTTGCGAGAACAATTTTGTCGTAGGGAACTTCTAAACCGTTGGCTGAAGAGACTGTTTTTTGTTCCCGGTTAATGGCGACTGCTTTGTCGCCGATGTAAATTTGGATGCCGTTTTCTTGGTAAAATCCCGGTGCAACTAAAGATAAATCTCCCGCTGTTTTGCCAGAGAAAAATCCGCTGAGGTTTACGCGATCGTAAGCAACGCGCGGTTCTTCACAAAAAGTAATTAAATTCCAGTGTTTGGCAGCATCCGAGCTGACCATTAACTCTAGGAACTTGTGACCTACCATGCCATTGCCGATTACAATGAGGTTTTTTTTGGCTGTCATTAGAATCTTTTTTATCCCGTTTATCAGTCGTTGGGTTTATTAATATAAGACTTTCTTGTAAACTTTTGTACTTATATATACAAAAAATCGGTGTTTATGCAATTGTCGAATACTCCCGATTGCATTTTTGCATGATGTGTGCGATCGACTTAAGTAGGTGCGTCAGTCGATTTTAGATTTTAGATTTTAGATTTTAGATTTACTTCACAGTTAAGAATGGTGCGTCAGCTAAGTGTTTTTGATAAAACGATTAACATTTTTACTGTGACGCACCTTACAGTTTTCTAATTTTTAATTATTATTTAAGCTCCCATGCTCGAATACTGCTTCAAGCCCTGTCGCCAAAGCCAGCGATTCCATACAAAAAACACCGCAGCCCAACCCAACATTACCAACAAACTGCGGCCTACATCTACGGGCAATCCGATCAAGATTGAAGCGGGAAAATGAATCAAATAAGGAAAAGGCGTCCACAAAACTACTTCGCGCACGGGTGCGGGAAAGACTTCTAACGGCGCGGTAATTCCCGATAAAAATAGGTAAATTAAAGACCAGAATTGCTCGATCGCACTTGCCCTTTCCAGCCAAAAAGCAAACAGCGCAAAAGTATACTGTATCAGAAACCGCAAACAAAAAGTCAAGACGATAACCAACAAAAATAGCAAAAACCTGCCCAAACTCGGCAGCCAAAAAGACTGCGGGTAAATTGCAAAAAATAGCAGCACTAATCCGAATACAAAGGGCAGCCTTGCAAACCTTTCGGAAACGTGAGATATGAAGTGGTGCCATACGGGATCGAGAGGCTGCAACAATCTATTAGATAGCTTGCCTTGCACTACTTCCTTTTCAAACTCCCAAATTACCCAAACTACATTTACTTGCCTGACAATGAAAGTGGCTAAAAAATAACGGGCAAAGTCGAGGGAATTCAGCCCAAATTGACCAGTCTTGGCGGCCTGCGTCCAAACACCCATCAAGATAAATGGCAAAGCTCCCGACAGCGCCCACAAAAACAATTCTGCCCGGTATTCGAGCATATAAGCGTAGTAGGTAAATAACAAAGTTTTAGCAATTTTGATTAATTTTGTCATATTACTTTTAAATTTAATTTTTCCGTGTTAGATGCCCGTTCCACAAAACATTAAAACTCTCGTGGAACAGGCATCTTGCCTGTTCACTTTTTCCGTGTTAGCAACGGGCAATATGCCCGTTCCACAAAACATAGAAGCTTTAGCCGAACAGATATCTTGCCTGTTATGGAGAATGAACCCAGCCAAAAACATTACACTTTTCCAGTGCGGAAGACGCGACCAATTACCTCTTCAATTGGCGGGTCAGTAACAGTCAAATCTATCACTTCTAACTCCGCCAAAATCTTCGCCACGCTCACCGTCAGTTCTTCCCTTTTCACTAAAAAACGCACCGATTGTCCCTCAATAGATTCTACCTCCCCGTAAGCAAAAGCACTATCTTTTACCAGCGGCTTAGCTAATTTTACCTGAACTTCCCGATAAGGTGCAAACCTGTCGAGCAATCCGTCTAAACTGCCATCATAAACTAATTGACCTTCATGGATTAACAAAACGCGCTTGCATAAAGCAGTAATGTCCGCCATGTAATGGCTCGTCAACAGCACCGTTGCTTGATAGCGCTCGTTATATTCTCGCAGAAATTGCCTGACGCTAAACTGTGCGTTTATATCCAAACCTAAAGTCGGTTCATCTAAAAATAATACTTCCGGCTGGTGCAGCAGCGCCGCCATTAATTCAGCTTTCATGCGTTCGCCTAAAGAAAGCTTTCGTACTGCCTGATTTAACTTGCCTTCTAATGACAGCATTTCTGTCAATTCTCCGACTCGCCGCCGATAATCTGTATCGGGAATGCCGTAGACAGCGGCATTGATTCGCAGAGAGTCAAGCACAGGTAAATCCCAAATTAACTGCTGTTTCTGTCCCATGACTAAGGTAATTCTTTGCAGAAAATCTGCTTCGCGACGGAAAGGAGTACGATCGCACACTCTCACAGTACCAGCCGAGGGATAAATCAAACCAGTCAGCATTTTCAGCGTAGTAGTTTTGCCCGCACCGTTAGCACCGAGAAACCCCACCACTTCCCCCGGTTCAATACTGAAAGAAACGCCCTCAACTGCTTTGATATTGCGGTAAGTGCGACTAAAAAAGTGTCGCACTGTTCCTTTAAGCCCCGGTTCTTTAATCGCTACCGGATAAACTTTGCTCAAGTCTTCAACTAAGATAATTGGCATCGGTTCAAATTTTAACTTTTATTTTAATCTAGGGTATTTCCATCAGGCTTGTGCCAAGATGGAGCGATCGAGCTGTCTAGTAGGGTGCGCCAGCGATTGCTCGATCGCGAGTCAGGAAATAACTGTGTTCTGGCGCACCCTAATAAGCTGTAGAATATTGCACAATATCTATCCTCACATCGCACAAAGTTTACAATTATGGTACTCACCCCAGATAATTCAGACATCCCTCGTTTGGTAGGAGACAATTCTCCTGAAAATATTACACTTGCACCAGGACAACTTGCTAGTTTTCCTGGGGGACTTTGGATGGTGGGCGGGAATGATACTGTCAGGGGCTCGTCAGATGCAGAACGGATTTTCGGTAACGATGGTAAAGACAGTCTGTTAGGTGGTGTCGGCAGTGATTCTATTTACGGTGGCAAAGATGATGACGATGTTTTGGGAGAAATTGGCGAGGATTTCTTGACAGGAGATAGAAATAGCGATTTCCTTGATGGGGGTGCGGGAAATGATTTCCTGCGTGGAGGACAAGGTGTTGATTTGTTAGTGGGCGGAGACGGTAATGATACTTTAATTGGCGACAGAGAGGTGGATATTTACCAAGGTGGTGCAGGTAGCGATGTATTTATTTTGAGAGTCGATCAAGCGGGAAGCAGAGTAGCTGGAATTGAAGTTGCTGACGCGGTAATTGTGGATTTTGATAAGTCTAGCGATTCGATTGGAATTAGTGTGGAATTTACCAGCAGCAATATCTCCTTGGAAGAGGTAAGTTATAGCTTGAACGATCCGAGACTGCTGCTGATCGATCCTGCAACTATAACGGGGGGAACGAGTTTGTTAGCCAAGGGTGGCATCTCGCGGCAAAGTCTCGATCCCGATGGCAACGGCCGTGTGGAAGCTACTAATATTAGATTCGGTTTTACTAATGCTTTGTTGGGTACTGTTTTGAATGTGACCCCAGCCGATTTAAACGGTCGTTTGATTAATGCTAATGCTTTGCTTTAATTCGTTGCTTATATATTTTTAGTAGGGTGCGCTAGGCGCACCTTACCCATTACGCATTATCTAACTCACCGTCAAAACTGCTCGATAGCGCACTTGATTGTCCCGGACCTTCTGCATTGCTTCATTCGCTTGTGCGATCGCAAAAACTTCGATAATCGGCTCAATCCCAAACTTCTCTGCAATTGACAGCATTTCATTAATCATAGCGCGACCGCCGATCGGCGAAGCCATAATTCGGCGCCGCTTTGTCAGCAACGGAAACAAGGGAATGCTCAACGGTGCGTCGGGAACTCCCACAAAAGCAAGCGCCCCATCAGAATCGAGAAAATCAATGTAAGGAACCCAATCTAAAGCAGCAGGAACAGTGCTCAACAAAATATCTAATTTGCTGCTGGGTGCTTGAGGAATTTCGCCTTTTCCTACTACAATAGCTTCGTCCGCCCCCATTTTCTGTGCAAATTCTGCCTTATCTTGGGAAGTAGTAAAAACTGTAACGCGGTTGCCTAATTTTTTCGCAAATTGCACCGCCATGTGTCCCAAACCGCCGATGCCGAGAATGCCAATTTCTTGCCCGGAACTCATCCCCGCATTCCGCAAACCGGCGTAAACCGTAATTCCGCCGCACAACAGCGGCCCAGCTATTTTGGAATCGATGCCTTTGGGAATAGGAAAAGCAAAGCGGGAATCTACCATCAAATAATCGGCAAAACCGCCCGGGCCTGTAACAATTAATCCCTGGTTTTCATCGCAGAGATTTTCGTTACCGCGCAAGCAGTCGCGGCACTGCAAACAAGACGACCTTTGCCAGCCGACACCAACGCGATCGCCGACTTTTAAATGAGTCACTTGCGGCCCTATTTCTGCCACTTCTCCGATAACTTCGTGGCCGGGAACGAGGGGATATTTTGATTGACCCCAATCGTTGTCAATCATGTGCAAGTCAGAGTGACAAATGCCGCAAGTTAACACTTTTATCAGACATTCATGTACTTTGGGAGGTTCGACATCGAATTTGTATTCTTCAAGCAATCCCCCGGTTTTTTGAACTGCCAGTGCTTTGATTTGCATGGTGGTGTTTCCTGGTTTGTTTGCCATTATAGTGTTCGGGGCGGGTTTAGCAGTCTCTTTCTTTAGTTGTATATATTCAAGGGAATCTGCCACTAGGACTCAGGCGCGTTACTAATAATTTGTCGGGTGCGCCCTGGGTACCTTACCAATTACCAATTATCCATTACCAATTAGTCTCACAACTTGCCCTTTTCCATTGCCCACTGCATCAAACCTGGGAACAAGCGATAAGCTTCCGATGCCAAAAAAGCAGGACCGACGGTAACTTCTGCACGCTGATTTTTCACAGCATCCCAGATAGCTTTAGCAATATCTTCTGGCTGAGTTGCCCACTCAGATTTCAGCATTTTGCTCATTTGCTGGCGGCGCAATTCGACTGCGGGTTCGTCTCGATCGCGAAATTGAGCTCTTTCTAAAAAATCGCTATTAATCAGGCCCGGATGCACGGCGCAAACGTGAATACCTTGAGGCGCTAATTCCAATCGCAAACTTTCTGTTAAACCGGTTACTGCATATTTGCTGGCACAATAAGCAGTCATTTGAGGCAAAGGCATTTTGCCACCAATAGAACCAACATTGACTATTGTCCCTGTTTTTCGTTGCAGAAAATGTGGCAAAATTTCTTGAATTGTGTTAACGCAGCCCCAAAAATTGGTATTCATTAATTGCTGCCAGTCTTCGGAGGTAGTGTGCTCGATCGCCCCCGTCAGACAAATGCCAGCATTGTTAACCACAACATCGATGTTGCCACAGGCATCTAGGGCTTTTTGGACGATCGCGCGCACTTGTTGAATGTCGCCAACATCCCCTGGAATAGCTACAGCCGCAGTGCCTTCTCGCTGCACTTGAGCCGCTGCTGCTGCCAATCTCTCTGGCTGGCGAGCTACCATAACTACATCGTAACCTTTACTTGCAAATAAAATTGCTGTTGCTTTGCCGCTTCCTTGAGAAGCGCCTGTAATCAAAACTGTAGGAGCCATAGATAGTTATAAATTGTAAGTGGGTAATTTGTTTTTTGCGATATTGAAACTATAACAGAGGTCAGGTAATTTTAGGTACGCTCTACATTGAGTTTTTTTGAGTGTCGTAAGTTTTCATGATGAGCGGTCTGTTTTTTTTTACAAACCGCGAATGCCCGTTAGCAAAACGCCGAGTTATGGCTCTTGTCACGAAGGAAGAGAATAGAAATTATCCATAATTTGTGCGAAAATTGCTTTGTAAATTTTCCCAATGCCCAATCCCCAATGCCCAATGGCTAAAAAATGAATCTTCCGAAACAAGCACCTAATTGGTCGATCGCCCTAGTGTTAATTATCGGCGTTTTAGCCGTCTCAACTTCCTCAATCTTAATTCGGCTGGCTAACTTGAAAGCAGGGGCGGGCGGCTTTGGTTTCAGTATGGTACTTGCGGCTTCTCGTCTGACTTTATCTGCTGTAATTCTGCTTCCTGCTTGGCGGAAAATTCAGTGGAACGCCTTGCAACCGGGAGCTCGGCGCTATGCTGCTGCTGCGGGTTTGTGTCTCGCCCTGCACTTTGCGCTGTGGATTACCTCACTTTCTTATACTTCGATCGCCGCCTCGACGGCCCTTGTCACCACTAATCCTGTCTGGGTAGCGCTTTTGTCGCGCTTCTGGTTCGGGGAAAAACTCAGCAAAATGTCGATCGCTGGCATTACTATAGCCCTGACTGGGGGAATGGCGATCGCCCTCGGAAGCACGGGCGCAGCCCCTGCTGGCAGCAGCCAACTGCTTGGCGATTTCCTGGCTCTGGCCGGTTCCTGGGCTGTCAGCTTGTATTTGCTGCTGGGCCGGGAAGCTCAGCGGCGGGGACTGGGAATTGGTGGCTATATCGCGATCGCTTATACTGTAGCTGCGATCGTCCTGCTGCCTCTCCCCTTCGCCTTTGGCACTACTTATACTAACTACCCCGACATTGTATATTTTTATATTTTGCTAACGGCCGCTTTGCCTCAGTTAGTCGGCCACACCATTTTGAACTGGGCCGTAGTGCAGATTTCCCCAACTCTGGTAACTCTTGCCATCTTGTTTGAACCGGTTGGGGCGAGTTGGTTGGGTTATTTGCTGTTTGGGGAAGTACCCGCGCCGGCGGTACTCGCAGGTGCTGCGGTGCTGCTGTTGGGGGTAGCAACCGCTACCGTCGGAGCAAAAAAAATCACTGTCAACAGTTAAGAGTTAACATTTTTCAACATTGCCACTACCGTTGCCGTGAGTCAGAATAAAACAGATTAGGGCTTAAAAACAAAAATAACTCGTCGCTTAAATATTGGTTCCAAACTATCAAATTTCAGACTAATCACTAATGACTAATGGACTAATGATACTCGGCTGCCTTTAGGAGAATAAAATTATGTTGCCAGAACAACTACAGCGCATCATCGGCTACTTTATCGAAGAAGCCACAGAACAGATCCAAATTATCGAACAAGGCTTGCAAGATCTGCAAAATACCGTGCCAGCTCCCCAAAGAATACACCAGCTCATCCGAGCCTCGCACTCGATTAAAGGGGGAGCAGCTATGCTCGGATTTAGCAGCATTCAGCGCATTGCTCATAGGTTGGAGGATTATTTAAAACTGCTCAGAGAATGTCCGATCGCCATTGATAGCAGGCTACAATCGCTCTTAACCGAAGTTTTTGATATTTTAGTAGCCCTCGTGTCAAAGGTTTCTAAGGGTTTTGGGCTCAACCACGAAGACGCAAACCAAATGCTCTCCCTCGCCGAACCGGTTTTTGACGAACTCGACGCTTACCTGAGATTGCGAATTCCCACTCGGCTGACTGTGAGAGCTACTACGGACGAACATATTCATGTTTTCTCCGGTTACTGCACCTCCCTGAGCGAATTTTCCTCGGCTATTGCTTCGCGCGTCGGTTTGCTCGGAGGCACTTTTACCCGCCACGATCAGGATAGCCAGGGCATACGCCTTTGTATTGACATTTACCTGCCGCCTTACACCAGGATCGAAAACATCCGCGAAGCTGTCGAACTCTCCGGCGCTATTATCGGGAATGTCCAGACGCAGCGCGACTTTTCGCTGCTGGCGACTGCGGATTATCCGGTTTACCAAAGTGCGATCGAACCTCCCGCAATTTGCATCGGATGCCGCTACTATTACGGCAGAAGCGACGGCGGCTACCTGCTCAACTGCACGATCCATCCCCGCGGCCCGGAAACAGAAGATTGTCGCGATCGCGAACCGGAATAACGGCTGAAAACTCAGCCCTCGGAAGCACGATTTGCCACCCGAAAAACTTTCTTCTGAAACCAATATTTCCCCTGGAACATTTCAGAATACCCCCGTGCCCAATTCTTTTTGAGTTCCTAAATAATTAGAGCTTGCTCTTTTAGATAACTAAATCCTTCTTCCTTCTGAAACCTCCCCTAACCGCTGATACCCCAACTCGAATTAATTGCATCATGCTTGCAGGATGAGCGATCGCCCAGACATTGATTGTCAGACAAGTGATTCCCATAACTAGCAAGATGTATGTCGGAGGCATGACTACCCCGATCGCGAACCAGGTGAAAACGTGAAATATCATTGCTGTAGCCCAAACGCTGGCCACAACCACAGACGCCCAAATTTGCATTCGAGGTCGGTTTAGTCCTATCAAAATCGCTGTATGCAAAGTAGTCAGCAAGTTTGCCGGAACTAAAAAGGCACAGATAGCTATGCAGTAGGTATGAGAAAATTCATTAACTGTATTGAAGTCGATCATCAGTCTAATTGTCGGGCCTGTTGGGTATACTTAAAGAGCTTAGCGTGACTTGACTTTCAGATCTTGTCACCCTTACCTTAACTTAATATTTCAGTAAATAGGCCGCTCTGGAGACGCATTTCTCTCCCCCTTTTCCAGCAGGCAAAATTTTACCACAAATATTAAAGTTTGGGGAAATTATTAAACATACTTGAAGAATGGCAACAATTGCTATGATAATTAACATCGGGAAGCGATAGTATAGAAGAGCCAAGTCGGTAAAATTTCTAGAAGGCTGAGGCTGGTATAACAGCAACACATACTGCAGGCTGGTTTTCGACTAAATCATTTTTGATTCGCTGAGTATCGGGTGATTGATTCTCCGTGTCCGTCAAGGGATCGAGCCGTTATGCGATCGAACAATATGAGATTATTATGGAAAAGCCAATTTGCTCTCAAATCTCAAATCAATAGAACCCTCTCCAAATTTCACAGCGGAAGACAAAGCAAATGGATCAACAAATCACAATTCCCGCACTCGAAGAAGTTGACTTGACAAACTGCGACAGAGAACCCATTCATATATCGGGGCACATTCAGCCACACGGGGTGCTACTTGTGGTACAAGAACCTGAACTAGAAATACTGCAAGTCAGCGAAAATACGCAAGATTTGTTGGGAATTGATGCACAAAGTGCGATCGGTAAAAATTTGAGCGTATTATTCAATCGAGTTCAACTAAAAAAACTCAATCTTTGTTTGCGTAATGAAAACTTAAAAACCGTTAATCCCATTAAACTCTCTGTCACAAACAAAGGTAAATATTTAGAATTTGATTGCATTCTCCACCGAGTACAAGAAGTATTGATTGTCGAGTTGGAATTAGCCAGAAACCCAGAAAATATTTCTGTTTTTAGTTTTTATCATTCCGTGAGAGCCACTGTCAGTAAAATTCAAAGCGCCCCAAATCTCAAAGAATTATCTCAAGTAACTGTAGAAGAAGTCAGAAAAATTTCGGGTTTTGATCGAGTTATGCTCTATCAATTTGACTGCGAAGGCAACGGCGCTGTGATCGCTGAAGCTAAAGCAGAAAACCTAAGTCCTTTCTTGGGATTAAACTACCCCAGCTCAGATATTCCCAAACAAGCCCGACAACTGTATACGTTAAATTGGCTGAGGTTGATCCCCGATGTCAATTATCAACCCGTCCCCCTTGTTTCAGGAAACAATGCTGTTACCACCCAGTCTCGGGACCTCAGTTTCAGCGTGTTGAGAAGCGTTTCTCCCATTCACATAGAATACCTGCAAAATATGGGCGTTGCAGCTTCGATGTCAATCTCATTAATCAAAGACAAAAAACTGTGGGGATTGATTGCTTGCCACAACTATACACCAAGACACCTCAACTATGAATTGCGCGCAGCTTGCGAATTTATCGGGCAAGTAATGTCCTTAGAACTGCAATCAAAAGAAGGAAACGAAGACTACGACTACAAATTACATTTGAAATCGATTCAGACCAAGATTTTTGAAGACATATCCACGTCCGAAAACTTGTCACAAGTGTTAGTTAAATGTCAGCATAATTTGCTAGAAGCAGTCAACGCCCAAGGAGCAGCAATAGTATTTGGGGACAATTGCTATCGAGTCGGGCAAACACCTCAAGGAGAATCCCTCAAATACTTAACTCAGTGGGTGCAAAAGCATTTAAATAAAGAAATTTTTTATACAGACTCGCTGACCAAATGCTATCCTGAAGCTGAGGAATTTAAAGACACGGCTAGCGGGTGTTTGGCTATAGCAATATCGCCGACTCAGAAAATATACATTTTGTGGTTTCGCCCCGAAGTAATTAAGACCGTAAATTGGGCGGGCAACCCTAACAAACCAGTTGAAACCGATGAAGATGGCAACCCTCGACTGTCTCCTCGGAAATCCTTCGAGCTGTGGAAAGAAAATGTGAGGTACAAATCGTTGCCTTGGAAACAATGCGAAATTGAGGCTGCATTGGAACTGAAAAAAGCAATGATTAATATAGTGCTACGCCAAGTAGCCAAACTCGAAAAATTAAATACAGCATTAGAAGAATCAGTCGCCAGAGAACGCGAAAAAACAGCTCATTTAAAAACAGCAATGTCCGAGCTTAAGCGGGCGCAAACTCAATTGGTGCAAAGTGAAAGAATGTCAAGTTTGGGACAGTTAGTGGCGGCGGTAGCTTATGAAGTCACTAACCCGATTAACTTTATCTACGGAAATCTTAGTTATGCCAACGAATACAGTCACAAAATGCTGAATTTATTGCAGCTTTACGAGCACCACTATCCTTCGCCTTCGCCAGAAATTCAAGCACAAATAGAAGCAGTAGAATTAGAGTTTATAGTTGAAGACTTACCCAAGTTGCTGGGTTCAATGAAAGTAGGAGCTAACCGCATCCGCGAGATAGTTCAGTCGCTGCGAAATTTCTCTAGAATTGACGAAGCAGAGATTAAACCAGTTGACATTCACGACGGATTAGACAGTGCTTTGCTGATTTTGAGCAACAGACTCAAACCGAAGCCCGATCGCCCAGCAATTCATCTCATCAAAAAATATGGCTCTCTGCCTTTGGTTGAGTGTTACGCAGTTCAAATCAACCAAGTATTTATGAATGTACTGGCAAATGCAATTGATGCTCTCGAAGAAGCCTTTGTCAACAATAATTTATCGCCGCAGGGCGGCGGCGAAGAGCCAGTTAAGTGCGGACAAATTCGGATTGTGACTGAACTTTGTCCCGGAGAAAAAGCCGTAGCAGTTCGGATCGAGGACAACGGTTGGGGCATGGAAGAAAAAGTTCGCCAGAAAATTTTTGAGCCGTTTTTTACCACAAAACCTGTGGGCAAAGGTGCGGGGATAGGTTTGGCGATTAGCCATGAAATTGTGGTAGAACAACACGGCGGCAAATTGACTTGCATTTCAGCCCCCGGAGAGGGAACGGAGTTGATTATTGAGATTCCCTTGAGCCAAACTCATCCCACACCCATTGTCAAGTGAAAAAAAGTCCGCGCTAGCGAAGCTATCCCGAAATTAGGAAATCGACCCAATTCACAAATCGAAAATTCGATTAAAATACAAAAGCAGCTAAGTAGATTTGAGCCAATTCAGAGGAAGCTAATATGACTGAAAAAAAAACCGCCCAATGGGATGCCGGCCGGTTTCTCAAAACCTTGGCTTATTTCGGCGTCATTCCCTTCATTGGCAGCATTAGCTGGCTACAACAATTCTTTGGAAGCAGCAGCAACAGTAAAAAAGACCAACCCAAACTGATACTGGTAGCCGGTGCCACCGGCGGCGTCGGGAAGCGAGTTGTCAAGCGGCTGCAACAGCGGGGATATAAAGTACGCTGCCTCGTCAGAGATGCTAAAAGAGCAACAGAAATTCTCGGCAATAATCTCGAATTAGTTGAAGGAGATATTACTCTGCCAGAGACGCTAACACCGTTAGTAACCGAGGGCGTGGAAGCAGTTATCTGCTGTACCGGCACTAAAGTTCAACCTATAGAAGGAGACACCCCAACCAGGGAAAAATACTATCAAGGCATCAAATTTTATATGCCGGAAGTGGTGGATGTTCCCGAAATAGTCGAATACAAAGGCATCAATAATTTAGTCCAAGCTGTTCGCCGCCAGCTAATTCAAGCAGGCGAAAAAATAATTTTTGACTTCACAAAACCCAGCCAAGATTTAAAAGAAACTTGGGGTGCCTTGGACGACATCGTGATGGGTGGAACTAGCGAAAGTTCGATCCGGCTGACAGACAATACTGCTATATTCACAGGCAATGTTTCTACTGCCAACTCGGGCGGCTTTGCTTCGGTGCGTACCCGCAACTTTGATCCTCCGCTTAATCTCGCAGGATTTAGTGGCCTCTACCTGCGCGTCAAAGGGGACGGTAAGCGCTACAAATTAATTGTTCGCAGCGAATCTAAATGGGATGGAATTGGCTATTGCTATTCGTTTGATACTGTTTACAATATCTGGATTACTATCACCATTCCCTTTGATGAGTTAATTCCAGTATTTCGCGCCAAAACTGTCAAAGATGGCTCCAAATTTGATGCCAGCAGTATTTTTTCTTTTCAGTTAATGTTGAGCAAATTTGAATATGATGGCGCGTTAAACCCGAAATTTACACCGGGTATTTTTCAAATCGAGTTAGAATCTATTAAAGCTTATGGGGGACAGACTTTGCCGCGATTTGTGATGGTGAGTTCGGCAGGAGTTACCCGCCCCGGTCGCCCGGGAATTAACTTGGAAGAAGAACCGCCTGCAGTCAGGATGAATGATATGTTGGGGGGGATTTTGACTTGGAAGTTGAAAGGGGAAGATTGTGTGCGATCGAGCGGCATACCTTATACTATTGTCAGACCTTGCGCTTTGACTGAAGAACCGGGAGGCAAAGCTTTAATATTTGAGCAAGGAGACAATATTAGGGGCAAAGTCAGTCGGGAAGATATTGCAGAATTGTGTGTGCAGGCTTTGGAACAACCGCAAGCTTGCAACGTTACTTTTGAGGTGAAAGAGGGGGAAAATGGTAGTTCTCCCGGAGACTGGCAGGCTTTGTTTGCGGGAGTTAAATAATTATTATTTGTAGGGTCGAAGTCTAGATCCCCCCTAACCCCCCTTAATAAGGGGGGGACAAGAAATCGTTTCAAGGACTCAGTGCCGGTGCGCCGAATAGTACCCTACAAATGCGAGTTTTATAAGTGGTTCCCAGGCATAGCCTGGGAATTAATGTCCAGAGGCTCTGCCTCGCTTGTTAGTAGGAAAATTGGAGGCAGAGCCTCCGGATATGCGTTACCAGGCAGAGCCTGTTAACGAGTAAAGTTACCAATTACCAATTACTATGTCTGTGACTTTTTCCCGACGCTCCTTGACGCCTTATTTGTTTTTGCTTCCGGCTTTATTTATTTTGAGTTTGACTGTTTTGTGGCCGGCGGTGCAAGCTTTTTATTTGAGTTTTACTAATTACGAATATGATTTAACTCAAATGCCGCAGTGGGTGGGTTTGAAGAATTTTAACAGGTTGTGGGGCGATCGCACATTCTGGCAAACTTTGACGAATACGCTGCTGTATCTCACCTGCGTTGTGCCTGTATTGGTTGTTGTGCCGTTGGGAATGGCGATTTTGTGCAACCAAAAACTTAAGGGGATGAACTGGTTTCGAGCAGCATACTACACGCCGGCGGTGATTTCCATGGTTGTCGCCGGGATTGCTTGGAAGTGGCTGTTTGCTGAGACTGGACTGCTGAATCAGTTGGGGGAATTGTTGGGTTTGCCTCCTGTTTCTTGGCTGGCTAATCCGAAGTTAGCAATCTTTAGCGTCATGGCGGTTACTATCTGGAAAGGATTGGGCTATTACATGGTGATTTATTTGGCAGGGCTGCAAGCTATTCCGGCAGAACTTTATGAGGCGGCTGCTATTGATGGTTCTGATGGTTTGGGAAAGCACTGGGATATTACTGTGCCGCTGATGAAGCCGTATCTAGTTTTGGTAGCGGTAATTTCGGCGATTTCTGCTACTAAGGTTTTTGAAGAAGTTTATATTATGACTCAGGGCGGGCCCCGCAATAGTTCTAAGACGGTTGTTTATTATCTTTACGAACGGGCTTTTAAGGACTTGGAAATTGGCTATGCTTGTACGATCGGGCTGGTTTTGTTTTTGCTAATTTTGGGTTTGTCGATTTTGCAAGTTAGCCTTCAGGGTTTGACTCGCAATGATTAAGATTGGTGGCTGATTAGGGCTGACGCAATCCGGGCATCATAAACTAGGTTTCTCGTTCTCATTCCTGTGATTACCAGGGCTTTGTTACATTCAGAAACCAGGTTTACTGCTCTAATTTAGACTAATTTTAGACTTGAATCTCGAAGTAATGCAATCGCTCACGGCTTTGGGCAGGTCTTATTGGCGAAATCACAGCTATAAATATAGGGTTTCTGCCAGTTCAGAGGAATTTCTAATAAATCCCTGGTTCCGGTCATTCCCTGTCCCAGAAAGAGCAGCACGGCGATCGAGTTCAAGATCACATGGATAGTGCGCCAGCGATTTGAGCGGTCTTTGTAAATGTCTTGAATGATGGCAAGGGAGAAAACCATAATTAGCGCAGCGGCGATCCCAATGTAGTAGTGAGACCAATACCATTCATTGGTTCGCCGATAAACGCCATCTTGAGTGCCAAGAATCACCAAACCAGTACCTGTTAGCGTTGCAAATATGCCGCGCCATAAAGCGGGTGTTGCTCGATATAGCATCACCAAAGAGGCAATAGTTGCAACAAACATCAGCACAATGAAAATGACCTGAAACGAGTTTTTGCTCCAAACATCCTTGCTCAAAATATGCTCAAAAATCGGGTAGGCTAGACCCAACAAAGTCACTCCTACCACTGAACCTGACAGAATTCGACCTGCTTTGACGTGCTCTGAACCGACTACAGGTGGAATTTTGCTCTTGGTGTCGATCGCTATTTGCTTCCGACGCTGCATGGTTTGCCACCCCATATTGATAACAATACCAAGCATAGGAAAAACAATCGCTACAGCTAAAATAGGATGCAGCAAAGCCAGAAAATCTTTAAATTCCATACAGCACCTTTTTGTTGAAGAGGGTTGGCTTCATCAACCCGGTTTTTGCGATACATAATATCATACCCGGCGATCTAAGCACAGTAAGTTTGTAGCCAGGACTAATAGCGATTATTCGTCCCTATAGAGAGGATAGAAGCCCTAACTACAAACACGCTTTATGAAGGGTAACTCACCAGAAATGTTGATAAACAGAAGATATATAGCCATCCTCGCATCATTTGTGAATTTCTTACTCCCTCCCCTTGATAAGGGGAGGGTTGGGGTGGGGTCAAAAAATTACGGCTCCTGCAAGGATTGCTATAGCAGTTGTCTATTGCGCGAGGTACAACTTTCTCAATTACGCAATGGAAGAATTACAATTACCTTGTTCTCAGGGAAATGAAAACTGCTGGCGGTAATGTCAGTGCCGCTTAGCCACTAATTCCCTGCATCACTTTGAGCCTATATGTTACTAGTTTTTCAGTATTGAAAAACTCCTAGCGAGTGTGAAAGCACATCTGCGCCTAACTCAAACAAACAACCCGGATAAGTTATAATTTGAATATATAATCTTGAAGGTTTTAACCACTAAAATTTAGCGAGGTGATTAACTAATTGAATACACTGCAAAAGAGTTTGATTTCTTATAATTTATGCTGCCAAATTGCCCTCAATTCCTTACCCGCGACTGGATTGTATAAAAAGTCTAGGTTTACGATTTTATGGCGAGCCAAACATTATTTAACTAGATATTCGTTATTTACAAATTAATTTATAAGTAAGTAACTCAAAACGCCTACTGCATACTGTTCGGGGATTTGGATATGTGTGGCAAGAGCAAAAGTGATGAGGAGCGAATTTACAAATACTTGGCGTATGAAGTATAAATACTGGTGAACCCGCTCCTATTATAGTCCCTATTTTTTTGTACCAAATAGACCTAGAAATCCGGTCGTTCCTGATAATCTTCTGCAGAACTAGGGTCTAATTCCCAGCGACTTTCATCTCGATGTTCAAGCATATTTGTTGTGTTCAAAATAGCGCCATCGGCCATCTCTATGCCCGCAGAGGCTCCGAGTTCGTCAACAATATCCAGGTCGGGAGTAGGCGCGGTTCCGCCCACCGATTGCTCGCCAGTGGCACTTTCTTGTTCCGCAGCCGGATCGCCATCCTCGCCGCCGATTTGGGAACTGGTGGAAGAGTAGTCCGAACTGCTGTCCTGCAGGGTTGTTATGTCGTCTTGGCTCACCCCCGGTTGATCGATGACGCCGGTACCGTAAGATTCGGTAATTTCTTGAGGTAAGTCGCCCAAATTATTGCGTTCTTTTGTTTTTTTTGCGTTGCTTTTCTTTGGTTGTGCCACGATACTTGCTCCTATTTTTTTTATTCAATTAAATTTAAAATGTCCGAATTTGGCTTTAACTGAATTGTTTTTAGTAATTGTCGATGGCTATAATTACTCGGTATCGTAGTTGCTATTTAAGCTTGTAGCTTCTATCCCAGGAAATATATTGATTCGGCTCAGCTATTTCATTGGGAATACAAAAAGCGATCGCCCGTTTGAAAAGGGCGATCGCTTTTTAATAGGGAGGCTAATTCTATTCGGGAAAGTCAGGAATTACCCATTTGGGGGGTTCCGTCCGTTTCCTTCTCACTGCTTCCTCTGCTATTTCTAGCATTTTATCCAGAGAAGTATTTTCAATAAAGTTGGACGTTGCTTGTGCGTATTCCCGCTTCGGGCACTTGTCGCCCAGAACGCAGCCATTGACGCAAGCTACAGCACAATCGACAGTGTTCTCCACCATAACTTTTTTCCTTTCACGCTTCCAACAACTAATAGGCACGTACTCTGGGTGAATTTGTCAAGAGACCGCTCTATATCTTTATTTTACTTCACAAATTGTCATCAAAGGTCGATCGCCAGAGCAAAACTGTTATAAAATCAAAGCAACCTACGTAATCTGCCGATCGTGAGTAATTTTCTGTGGCGCTTAAAACTTTTACCTTGGCGAGAAATGCTGCAAATTGCCGCCCTCGTCAACTCAATCGTGATTGGACTAGAGCTATTTTTAGCCTGGGGTTTCACGCAATCGCGGGCAATCCGCAACGGGTTGACGCTTCTCTACGGTTCCTCCCTCGGTATATTGATACCTTTTGCAGCAGCAGTGGGAATGGGAGCTTTAGCAGTGTACTTTTTAGAGTATTGGCAACAACAATTTTTGCTCAACCGAATTAGTTTGTGGGTTTTAGTTTTGTGCCTGCTCTTGGGTTTGGTTTTAAAATCATTCCTACCCATACCTGCTTCTTTAGCAAGTTTATCAGAAACTGCACTAATAGGAATTACGGTGGGAGTTTTTTGGAAGGGCCGACCTTATTGGCGATAGTCATGCCATTTTAGATTTTAGATTTTAGATTTTAGATTGGCTATGACTGACGAAGCTCGTGGTTTTGAGCTTGTCTACAGTTGTATTCTTTTTTGAAAATAGTATCATCAGTCAGCGGTCATTGGTTATTAGTCTATATGTAGGGTGCGCAGTGCGCACCTTACCGCTTCAAGCAAGAAATTCCTTCTTCCTTCTTTCTGACATCCGTTAAATCCGTTACCGAATCCTTTGCTGAACTTGCTTATTCTTATGGCAGCCAAAAATCGGGAATGAATGTTTTAGTCAAACTGCGAGTAAACTGATTAATCTTTCTCCCGATTTGAATGTGCGGTTCGTCAGCTTCCACAGGAATAATGGCAGCTTTGTTTCCGATGCCGAAACGCGAAATTACCAAATTTGCCGCTTCCAAACCAGTAACATAAGCTTTTTCCTGCGACCAAGAACCGTGACGGGTCACAACCCAATCGCCGCTCATCAATACATTATCATAACTTGTTACCGCAGGCAACAAATACTGATAGCTGCCAGGGGCAAAATGCGTCACCGCCCGCGACAGCCGAATCGCGCTGCTGTCAATTACTTTTGCCTCCCGAAAAGCCGGAATGCAAGTCGCTAAATCCCGCTGAACTAGGGAAACAATTTCCTCATCTTTCAGGGGAATTAATTGATTTGCGTGATAAAAATCTGCTTCGATAACTGTTCCCGGTTCGGATCGGAATTCGTCATGCAAAGCATTCAAATCAAAAAACGTCCAACCTGTAGTTGAACTAAATCCAAAACAGGCATTAGAAGGCAGTGGAATGTCAATTTTTCGGTCAAACCACAAGCGAACAGCTAACACGTCCACTGCACCCAAATTCATCGCATCCCGAAACTCTGGGCGACTTTGCAAAGCTGGGCTGCTGCTGATAATTTTTTGCATTCCCGTGACGCCAACTGCAAAAATAACTGCATCTGCATCGAAGGTTTGTTCGCCGCAAACAACGCCTGTTGCTCGGTTGTGGCTGTCAACTATTAAGTCAGTAACTCGCTGCTGTGTCAATACTTTAGCGCCTAGTTTTTCCAAGCGTTCGACCCAGGGACGAAAGATTTTTTCTCCGACAGTTCCGCGACACCAAACTACATCAAAATCTGGTTGGTGTGCTAATATGAAATAATAGAGCATTCCCAAAGCGGCGGCAGCCGAACACTGTTCTCCTGGTGCAAATAAACCTACTAATAACATCGGTTCAAAAGCATCGCGGTACAGCCTTGCAGAAACACCAAACTGTTTGAACAATTCGCGGGCTGTGACGCGATCGTACCTGCGCCAAGCTTCGTCGGAATTGTCGAAATCTAGGACGGCGTAGAGTAAGGGTAAGGCTGAAAGCCGATCGACTAATGGCAGCCTTTTAAATCGCGTGTAAAGAAAGGTTCCTAACGGTGTGGGAAGCCGCGGTTCGTCCTGAAAAATCGGCGATTCTACTTCCAATCCGGCGGGTGAATACTGACAAGAACGAGTCCAAGGCGTGAAGGGATCGAGTCCTAATTCTTTGACTAAGGAAAAGATATTTTTGTAGGGATACCAGAAGCCATGAATACCTGCTTCTACGGAACGGCCGCCGGCGGTTTTCCACCCCGCAACTAACCCACCCGGATAAGGGCCTGCTTCTAGCAGGGTGACATCATAGCCTTGCTGGGCTAGGTGATAGGTAGCGCCTAAACCGGCCCATCCTGCACCGACGACGACTATTTTTGGGGTTGACGATTCTGCTGACATTGCGTACCTCTTGATAATTTATTAATGATGACATAATTCATAAAATCCGGATTTGATATAAAATGTGTTGAATTATGTGCTAAATTTCGCTTGAGTGAATAATGAGTGTCAAAAACCGCCAGCAAACTAACCTGTTGCTGCTATTATTTCCCGCTACGGCATGGCTGATGATTTTCTTCATTTTGCCCGTGCTAATTGTACTGTTGTATAGTTTTTTAGAACGCGGTACTTACGGGGGCGTTACTTGGATATTTACTCTCAGCAACTACCAGCGTTTGTTCAGTGGACTTTTCTTAGGAGTAATTGGGCGATCGCTCTGGCTGGCTTTTCTAACAACAGCCACTTGCTTGTTAGTTGGCTATCCCCTAGCATTCTTCATCGCCACCCGTTCTCCTCGCTGGCGAAATGCTTTGCTTTTGCTGGTAATTATTCCATTCTGGACTAATTTTTTAGTGAGAACCTACGCCTGGATCATACTGCTGCGTAGCGAAGGAGTAGTTAACACAGCCTTGCAAAGCCTGCAAATTATTAGCGAACCGTTAAACTTGCTTTTTACGCCTTTCGCTGTGGCGATCGGTCTTATTTACGGCTATTTACCTTTCATGGTTTTGCCTTTATATTCTAGCATAGAACGATTCAATTTTTCACTGGTAGAAGCAGCTCACGATTTAGGGGCAAATGATATTCGCACTTTCTGGCGCGTATTTTTACCATTAACAACTCGCGGTATTGTTGCAGGCTCTATTTTAGTTTTTGTTCCCGCTGTTGGCGCTTTCATTACACCGGATATATTGGGCGGTTCTAAAACAGTTATGGTGGGAAATGTGATTCAAAATCAATTTATGAAAGCCCGCGATTGGCCTTTTGGCTCGGCGCTTTCTATGCTGTTGACGGTAATCATATTGATTCCTGTGTTAATTTACTTCCGCGTCTCTGACGAAACTCAATAAGGTAAGGTATACACGAATCGTTGTACCCTGCGTTTAGGTTAAGATGCGCTAATGATTAATCACTAATGACTACTGACTATTGACTAATGACTAATGACTAAAACAAAACTAGACTTGCTCGTGCGGGCGATCGGCAAAAAGTGGCTTTGGGTACAAGCTGCACTAGCATTTGCCTTTCTTTACTTGCCAATTCTCATCTTAATTATTTACTCCTTTAACGCCTCCAGATTCAATGCCGTTTGGCGCGGCTTTACCCTCGATTGGTATCGCAGTTTGTTTAGCAATGCAGGCGCGACGATTGCTACGAGTAGCAGTGCCGGAATCTGGACAGCACTCAACAACAGCTTGCTAATTGCAGCTATTTCGACTGTGCTAGCAACCGTTTTTGGTACAATGCTCGCCCTAGCACTGGAACGCTTTCATTTTCCGGGGCGCAAAGCTGTAGAAGCTTTACTGTTTTTGCCGATTATTATGCCCGAAATTACGATCGGCATTTCGTTGCTAGTTTTCTTTACCCTAGTATTTCGGATCGTAGAGAATCTTACGGGAATTCGCCTCAATCTCGGCTTATCTACTGTAATTATCGGTCATGTTGTCTTTAATATTTCCTTTGTGACTATTACTGTCAGGGCGCGTTTGGCGGAACTCGATCCTCAATTAGAACAAGCAGCCTTTGACTTAGGCGCTAACGAATGGCGGGCTTTTTGGCACATCACTCTCCCTCTAATTTGGCCCGCTATTTTCAGCGCAGTACTCCTGGCTTTTACTCTGTCGCTGGACGATTTTGTGGTGACATTTTTTACCACTGGCGTCGGTTCCATGACGCTACCATTATTTGTTTACGGCATGATAAAATTCTCAGTGACGCCAGCGATTAATGCCATTTCAACTTTGATGTTGTTGGCTTCCTTGTTGTTGGTTGTATCATCGTTAAAAGTTCAGAAAAGTTAAAAGAATTGCTTTCTGTGTCATAATTATTTTTGTCTGCAACTAACAAAACCTATGAAACGCCTCCTGACTTTCCTACTTTTGTTCGTGATGAGTGCAACGGTGGCTTTCGGCTGTAGCCCCACAGGTGGCAACCAACAGCAAGTGCTCAGCATTTACAATTATGCAAGTTATATCGCCCCAGAAGCGATCGCCCAATTCGAGAAAGAGAACAATGTTAAAATTCAATACGACACTTTCGAGAACAGCGACGCACTCTATGCCAAACTCAAACAGGGTAACCCCGGTTACGACTTAATATTTCCCGCCGATTACATGGTGAAAATCATGATCGCAGAAAATATAATTGAGCCGCTGAACTTAAACAATATTCCCAACCAAAAGAACCTAGAACCTAAGTTTATAAATCAAGCTTTTGACCCAGGAAATAAATATTCGCTGCCCTACCAGTGGGGAACCATGGGGATTGGCTACAACGTGAAAACAATCCAGGGAGAAATTAACAGTTGGGGGGTGATGTTCGACCCGAAATATACCGGAAAAGTTGCGTGGCAAGACGATGCCAGATACACATTAGCAGGAGTTTTAATGTATTTAGGATTTGACCCAAATACAACAAATCCCGAAGAGATTAACAAAGCCCGCGATTTGCTGATTAAAAGTAAAAATATCATTGCAGCTTTTGTCCCCGACACCGGGCAAAATATGCTAGATCAAGGAGAAGTAAATTTGGCAATGGAATGGAGCGGTGATATTTTCCAAGTGATGACAGAAAATCCTAATCTCCGTTACGCTATTCCCAAAGAAGGAACCATCATTTTTTCTGACAACATGGCCATTCCCAAAGGTGCGCCCCAGAAAGAGTTAGCGGAGAAATTTATTAACTTTATTTTGCAGCCAGAAGTAGGCGCCAAAATTTCCAATTTTACCCACTTCGGATCGCCCAACAAAGCAGCAATCGATCAAGGTTTAATCGACCCGAAAGATTTGAAAAACCCTCAAATTTACCCGCCGGCTGAGGTATTTGGCAAAATGAAATTATTGCAGGATGTCGGGAAAGCAACTGCATTGTACGATCGAGCTTGGACGGAAGTTAAAGCCGGGGCTGGAAAGTAGATATATAACCTTTCTCAGTAACATGAGGTACTATCTCGCATAAGGCATAGGGCATAGGGCATAGGGCATATCTCACCACGCTTGAGAAACGCTATCACACAGGTTTCCGCCGGGGCGGGTTTACTTAAATTTTTAGTTTGTATTAGAGATTTGGATGAACCAGCCCCTAGATAATTTATGTTTATTTAACCGGAATTGAGTTCAAATTTTTATTAGTCATAACTAAGACATACTAACACAATGCACGCTGTCGAAGTTTTAGAAGTTTCCAAAGTGTTTAAAAGTGTCCGCAGTCAAGATTTCTTAGCTGTAGATAACATCAACCTGCAAATTTACGACCGAGAATTCTTTTCTTTACTCGGCCCTTCGGGCTGCGGCAAAACTACAACTTTGCGAATGATTGCCGGTTTTGAAATTCCCACAGCGGGCGAAATTTACATTCACGGCCAACCGATGCAAAATCGCCCACCGTTTCACCGCCCAGTAAATACGGTATTTCAAAATTATGCTTTATTTCCGCACATGACACTAGCACAAAATGTCGCTTTTGGGTTGGAAATGGAGAATTTGCCTCAGAAAACAATTCGCGATCGCGTTGCTGAAGCCTTAGCATTAGTACAGTTAACCGAGGTAGGAAAACGCTATCCCCGCCAACTGTCCGGGGGACAGCAGCAGCGAGTAGCACTAGCCAGAGCATTAGTCAAACAGCCGTCTGTTTTGCTGTTGGATGAACCCCTAGGAGCGCTGGATTTAAAATTGCGTAAAGAGATGCAGTTAGAATTAAAAAAAATGCAGCGCAAATTGGGAATTACGTTTATTTATGTGACTCACGATCAGGAAGAAGCACTAACAATGTCGGACAGAATTGCAGTGATGGATGGAGGAAAACTGCAACAAGTAGGGACACCTGTGGATATTTATGAATATCCTAAAACGCGGTTTGTTGCTGATTTTATTGGCGACAGCAATTTTTTAAGCGGGCAAGTAGTAGAAAAGCAAAACAATCAAATAATTGTCTTGGTTGACCAGCAGTTGCCCGTGTTAGTGGCGACAGCAGAAGATATGCCCGCTGGGAAAGTTGTTACCCTGGTGCTGCGGCCGGAAAAAGCTGCTATTTATCCGGCTAATTATGACGCTGAAAATAGCTGGCCGGGAATAGTAGAAGAGGCTATTTATATTGGCACTGACACGCGCTATACGGTGCGGTTGACTGCTAAAAGTTCGATCGCCCTTCGCCGACAAAACTTGCACAGAGATGACTTGCAGCGATATCAAGTCGGCGACAGCGTTCGAGTTGCCGTGCCGCCGGAAAGTATTTGCATTTTTTGACATCTAACTATCGCTACCGTCGTCAAGCGCCGTCTAACCAGTAAAGCTAAGTCCAAGCGACGTAACAATGGAAAACTTAGTTGAGATTTTAGAAGATTGAGGAGCCGATTGAAGATGTACTTCCTTCCTGCTAGAAGATAATCTACTTCTTCCTCCAGCTTCCTCCTTCTTCCTTCGCGTCCTTCGCGTCTTCGCGGTTCAATAATATAGACAGTATTGGTACTAAACCCGCGTTTGACTTTGCAAAATTTCCTCCAACAGCCTCTCTTGACTTTTCGCCGGTTCCTTGCAAGTCAAACACTCGCAAACTAACCCGATAACACCTTCAGGCAAATCAGCCTCAATCTGACAGACAGCAGTCGGATAATATTGCGAAATTAAGCTAGAAATTCGATCGGGAGTCGTGCGAATCAGGGTAGAATGCTGATACCAATCGATCGCCGAAAGTAGACTCGGACAAGCTTGCGGAGCATCTTGCACAATACTGCTGAAAGCTTGCAAACCTTGCTCCGCGCGATCGAGATATTCTAAATTCGGGCCCAACAGCGCGAGGCGAACCAAAGAGGCGATCGCAATTCCATTCGCCGCCGGAGTTGCATTGTCTATATAGCTGCGTTCCCGCACCAACAAATCTCCGCTAGCATCCTTAGCAGTATTGTAATATCCTCCCAATTCCACGCTCCACAAAAACTCATCAAACTCTTCTTGCACCTGCACAGCTTTCTCCCACCAAAACTGAGAATTCGGCAACTGTTTTGCCTCTTCCCCGTTGCCTAAAGTCAAACTCGCTTGGTGCAAATCTAACAAAGCTTTCACAAACAAAGCATAATCTTCCGACTGCGCGGTTACAGCAGATTGTCCGTCATAATTCAACCGCTGAAACCGCCCATCCGTCCACTGATTATCTAAAATAAAATTAGCAGTTGTCACAGCTAATTCTAGATATTCCCAATTTCCAAAAACCGCTGCAGCGCGGGCTAAACCCGAAATCATTAAGCTATTCCAAGCAGCAATCATTTTCGTGTCAGTAACGGCGGGAATTCTACCCGGCCAACTGTCGTTTTTAGCTTCTTGATTGTTGCGGGCTGGCGGAAAGGTTTTTACAGTATCGGGATTGCCACCGTAGCGAACAGCAAAGAGTTTAGCCAAAGCCGATTCTACCGTATCGCTCAGTTTTCCTGGATGGCGGCGCTGCAATACATTTTGACCTTCAAAATTGCCGCTGCGACTAACAGTAAACTGTGCTTTAATTTCTGTTAATTCCTCAGCAGTTAACAGTTGTTCCAGTTCGGCATAAGTCCAGACATAAAATGCTCCTTCTTCCGGTTCAAGTTCTTCAGAAGTGTTAAAGCTGTCAGCATCCTGTGCGGCATAAAAATAACCTGTTGGCGCGGTCATTTCTCGCTTCAACCATTCTACTGTGCCCGCGATCGCAGTTTCAAAAGCCGGTTCTTGTATTCCCGCGCTCCACAAATTTGCTAAATACTCAACAATTTGGCCGTTGTCGTAGAGCATTTTTTCAAAGTGCGGCACAGTCCAAGTCGCATCAACCGTGTAGCGGTGAAATCCGCCTCCTACGTGGTCGTAAATGCCGCCCAACGTTAAGTCTAATCCGCGCTGAGTGCAGACTTGTTTGCTGTCGTATTTTGATTCAAAATTAAATCGCGTTCCCCGCAGTGCTAGCTCAGCATAAGGTATCATCGGAAAACTGGGGCCGGGGTTGCTGCCCGCAATAATTCCGGTGTTGAGTTCTAAGCCTTTTTGGAAGAGTTCGCGATTTAATTCGGCGGTTACTCCTGACAGCGCTGCTGACTGTTGGAGGTTGCCTAAAATCTCTGCTTTGAAGGCTTCTACTTTGCCTTTTTCTGTGTCGTAAAAGCGGCGAATTGCTTGCAAAACTTCTAAAAATCCCGGCCGTCCATAGCGCGGTTCTACAGGGAAATAAGTGCCTCCGTAGAAGGGAACTCGCTCGTCTGGAGTGAGAAAAACGTTGAGCGGCCAACCGCCTTGACCGGTCATCATTTGCAAGGTTTGCATATAAATGCTGTCGATATCCGGGCGTTCTTCACGATCGACTTTTATCGGTATAAAATGCGAATTCATGTATTCGGCGATCGCGCCATCGGAAAATGCTTCTCCTTCCATCACCGTACACCAGTGGCAGCTAGAGTAGCCAATTGACAGGAAAATCGGTTTATTTTCGCTTCGGGCTGTTTCTAGGGCTTCGTCGCACCAAGGCCACCAGTCGATCGGATTTTCGGCGTGTTTCCGCAGGTAAAGGCTTTGGGATTGAGCAAGACGGTTGACCATAATCAAATCCACTTTAACTCGTGCTGAGTAAGCTTGTCAGTTCTCTAGCAGTTTAGCGCGAGATGTTTTAGTTGAGTTGTCGCTGATAATTATGTTTTAATATTAAGGCTGATTATCTCGATCTAATATGAGCTTATCATCTCGGAGAACCTTCAATCAACAGCTCGGACAATTTTTGCTGAGTGCTGCTGTTCCTCCTGCTGTTATCAAACTGATCCAAACTGAATCCTCGGAGCAAGCTTTATTAGAAACTAATCTTAACAATTTTCTGGCTAAAGCAGACCCAGAAATAGAATTATTAGTCCCAACATTTTTAGGTAATGACAAGCGCCGCTTTTACGGCAGAGGTGTTCCGAAAAGCTTGAATTTAATCGACAAATTTCAACTAGGCGGCGGCAGGACTTTTCTGGGAAGGCGGTCTGTAGTTTGGAGCGGTGCCGGTTGGACAGGACAGCCGACAATTACTAGAGACGGGGAAAAAACTTATTTAATTATAGGTGCTTATGACCACAATTTGCGAAAAATAGATATTGCTACCAATAAAGAAGTTTGGCGCTATAAATTTGATGATGTGATCAAAGGATCGTCAACGATTTATATCGATGCAAAAGCGAGCGCTGAAAACAGAATTGTGATTTTGCAAGGTAGCCGCAGTGGCGGGGGTGGCAAAAAAGTAGTGCCGAGTTTTAGGGCAATATCTTTTAGAACTGGCAAGGAACTCTGGAAATTGGACATCAGGAAAACGCCCAGCTACAGCCGGGATAATGACAGCAGCGCCTTGGACATCGGCGGTGGAGTTTTGTTCAATGCGGGGGAAAATGCGATCGGCTATTTTCTCGATAGTTCCACAAGCAATGCAAAAATCAAACAAGGCATCAAGCAGCCAAGTATCTTGTCGGAAGTACAGCTTTATGCAGCCGGAGATATCAGCAAACACGGCGGAAACTTGGTAGCGGAGTCATCGCCATCTAGGCTCAAAGATAGAATTTTTATAGCTGCTGGTTCCGGTCATATTTACGGTATTAGCATTGAAACTAAAAAGATAGTTTGGGATTTTTATACTGGTTCAGATTTGGATGGAAGTGCTGTAATTTCTAAATCAGGTAAACTGTTCTGTGCGATTGAAAAACAATACATTCAGGGCAACGGCGGAGTGCTGAAGCTGAATCCCAACAAGGAACCGAATGCCAGCGTCGAATGGTTTTTGCCTACCGGAAATCGCCGAGTTTCTAGCTGGGAAGGCGGGATAATTGGCTCTGTGGCGTTGAATGACGAGTACAATTCAGGGGAGTTTCCGGCGCTGTTTGCCACAAATGCGCTCGACGGCAATTTGTACATCGGTTCCCAAGATATGATTACAGGTAAAAAAATTGCTGTTCCTTGGCGTAACCAGTCTTACGATACTCCGGTAATAGTCTTTAAAAAAGCGATTGGTTCTTCAATTTCAACTCCGATTTTTACCGATGGCAATAAACTGATCAGTGCGGGATACAACGGTGTTTATTTGTTCAATTTGAATTGGGAACGAGCGAAGTCGGGGGATCAGAATGCTTTGAAAAATGCTAAAGGGGAGTTTTACCGTCTGAAAGTAATAGAATCGGGGAGATTTAAGCCGGGTTTGTCATTTGAGGCGACGCCTGTAGTTTGGGACGGAATTGTGAGGATTTGCGCGAGGGATGGCTGGATGTATACTTTGGGTTAGTTATTGGTATTTTGTACCTGGATCGGGAACAGGCAAGATGCCTGTTCCACAATAAGTAGACTCTGTTGTGGAACAGGCATCTTGCCTGTTCTTAAAAGGGTGTTGAAATCCGCGACCTATTCCTACCTGCGGTTTAACTGCGGTTATATGTATGAGAGAAATAATTTCGGAAATTATCGGAAACTCGTTATGGCACCTCATGAAACTCAAATAAGTCAAGTTTACGGTTCAGAGGATGCTTAAGGTATTTTACAGCTTGCGATCGCCCGATCGCAAAATGCTTCACCTTCCATCACCCTACACCAGTGGCAGCTAGAGTAGCGAATTGACAGAAAAATCGGTTTATTTTCCCTCCAGGCCCTTTCTCAGGCTTCGTCGCACCAGGCCCACCAGTCGATCGGATTTTCAGGGTGTTTTCGCAGAAAAAGGCTTTGGGATTGAGCAAAACGGTTGACCATAATCAAATCCACTTGAACTTTTTCTGGGTAAGCTTGTCAGTTCTCTAGCAGCTTAGCGCGAGATGTTTTAGCTGAGTTGTTGCTGATAATCCTGTTTTCAGATGATCACTGATAATTTAGATGTCAAATGAGTCTATCGTCTCGGAGAACCTTCAATCAACGGCTGGGAAAATTTTTGCTGACTGCGGCGGTTCCTTCTGCTTCCCTCAAACAGTGCCAAATTGCATTTGGGAATTGACAGGGTGACAACGCCACTGAAACCTTGATATTTATAGAGTTTAGGCTCTTGAACCTCCCTCAAGAGAGTAGCAATTATCAGAAGTCTATTGACAATTTTGATGGTAGCGATCGCCAACGATCCTCATTAGATCGTGTAGAAAGTCTCAAAAGTAGCGATCGCACCTACACCTTTTTTTGATCGCAAGCTACTCAAACCTTTACTGTATCAACTATTTCTACTTGCTTATCACCCGTTAAATCTTGGAATAGAGCTTTTTCGGCCAAATAATATTAACAAATTTTTAGCGAAAGCAGACCCAGAAATAGAATTATTAGTCCCAACATTTTTAGATAACGACCACCGCCCCTTCTACGGTAGACGCAGGGCTGTTTCATTCTCTTGCAGGGGCGTCCCCCCGTGGCTGCCCCAATCCATGAAACGCCTAACAAATCGTGGATGGGTCGGGTCGGCATTCTTGGCACGACCCGTACAAAAGGCTCCTTTTTCTGAGAATGAAACAGCCCTGACGGTAGACCTGTTCCCAAAACTAGGTCCCAGAAAGTCGAGTCGTCCCTTTAGTCGGGTAAAGTTCCGGCGTCACAGATAAGAACGAGCACCGAAACCATTCCTCTCCAAACTGAAATGTTGCACCCTCATCAATAAACCTGTTTTGGGCGGGAGCTCCTGCCCAACCCCTACTCCCCCCAAGAAAACTCATTCTTTGTGGAACGCGCCCCTGAGCCAGTTCTTGGTAATGGTGCAACATATAAGTCTAAATAGCGCTTGTTGCTGAATCCGAAAGCGAGAATCGACGCACCGAATACGATCCAAGATTTTGTCCTGAGTTATCGCCCACATTGTGCCGCTTCAATTGTCATCATCGGTTTTTATCTATTTTTACCCAGCAATCAAGCTCTCACTTAAACTTTTATACCGTACATTTACGGATAAAAAACTTTTTAAGGGCATAATTTTGAGTTTTAAAACAGTTTTATCAGTAATTATGCTGTGTGAAAACCCAGTTTAGGAAGGTGGGTTATAGCTTTTTGAAATAGAGAAAAGTCAGGAATAAAATCCGGGTGGCAGCACCCCTATTTTTTGATGTACGCCATAGAAAATAGCTAGCTGGAACTCATCAATTTAGGCATTTTGTCTCAATCCCCTCACCCTATTCTGAATCTTCATCGAATCTTTATCAAAACTACTTGCATTAACTCGTGCTTCCATTTACATTGAATATGTGAAGGAAAAAAACCTGCTTCCAGTCAACTTAAAAATAAAGGTGTCAACCATGAAATTCCAATTAAACTTAGTCAAATCTATTTTAGCTGTTGCCGGTGTCGCCGCTGTTAGTGCAGTAGCCGCAGCACCTGCCTCTGCCATCGGCTTTAGCTTTAGTAATATCGCTGGTGGCGATACGTATGGAGATGCCTATCAAAGCAACTTTAGATTTGACGTAATTGACCAGGGTACATCAGTTCTTTTTAACATCTTCAACGATGGAAATAAGAACTCCGCTGATATGTTTATCAGTAAAGTTCTGTTTGATGATAATAACTTTCTGTCTAACGTCGTGGCTACTAACGTTAATAACGTTGGTAACGTATCCTTTAGTGGTGGTGCTAGTGACGATCAGCTACCTCAAGGTGGTACTGGCTTCACCACAGACTATGCCTTCTCAAGGGATAATCCTGGTAATAAATTGGCTGTCCAAGGTGGCGAAATGTTGGGATTGAGCTTTACTGGAAATTATGCTAACGTAGTTTCCGCTTTGAATAGCGGTGCCTTAAAAGTAGGGTTGCACGTCCAGGGTATTGGTTCTAAAGCTGAGTATAGCGATTCTTACATCAGCAGCACTAGCAACACTGAAGCTACTCCTGAACCTTTAACAATGCTGGCTGCTGGAGCCGCTGTTGGGTTTGGTACTATGTTCAAAAAGCAACGCGCTCAGGCTCAAAAAGCTGAATAGGCACTCATTTGAACTGGTTTTCGATTCTGGCTTGATGCCAAACTGATTATTTTATGTTCGAGCTAAAAACCTGGTTTCACCAAGAAACCAGGTTTCTTAGTCTCTGATAGCGCGCCACTGTGAAAACCTCGGACTTGGAAGCCTATCTCAAGGGAGCATCTCATATTTGTAAAAACACTTCTTCCGGCTCCTTCCTTCTTCCTCTTTCCACCGATCTGCCAACTCCAATTTCTAGCTTGTCTGCTTTCATTGAGATGCTCCCCTCAAATCGCCCCTAGACAGCACATTTAAGAACTACCGTAAGGCTGTTTCTGAAGCATTTCCTATATATAGCAACCCTTGCAGGAGTCGTAATTTTTTTACCCCACCCCAACCCGCCCCGAACCCGCTTGCTCGGAAGTAAGAAATTTACAAATAATGCGAGGATTGCTATAAAGGCACTGAGATTCTTTAAAAGGAGATAATCACCATGGAGCATTGCTCAATATCTAACTCGCTCAGCCTTATTTACTCAAACCTCAGTGTCACACCATGCGCTGTACCAATTGCGTCTACTCTCAAGAAACCCAAGCCTCATTAAGACTACTTATTTTTAATTATTGTTGATTCACTTCCTTGTTAGTTTTTGCTTACACCGCCTGAGTAAGCCAGTGCTAGGCACCCAAACAATCATTTCGAGTAGCCGTCTTTTCCATAGGTGTCCTAATGCTGAGCTATGGGTTGCATCTGAGTTTCACTACCCATCAAATTCCTGAATGTCTACTAACCTAATCTAAAAGATTTACAGCCCTCTTAAAATCTTCCGAGTCCTTTCCCTAGGAGGAGTTCAAGCTAATGAGTTGTTTACATCCCCTACTATTTTTATGATATGATCTAACAATAGTCTGGACTGTTTTTAGTTCCGAGTCTGAAACCCTGGATTTTTCGTTGGTACTTCGACTGCCGCATCGACGGGAAACCTTTATTCTACGGTTGACAATCACAAACTGTCCGAAGTATGGCTCTCATCAATCAACTAATAACTAATATCTAAAATGTTCAAGAGAAAACTTTTTTGGCTCATCATTATCGCCACAGCTTTAGTAACTCTGAATATGACACTCCTGTGGAAACTGGACGATATTGCTCATTTTTGGATGAGTATAGTTTTTTGGTGCGCTGTGGGTTCCCTGCTTTGGGATAACCAGGATATTCTGAAACAGAGTGACATAAAAAGTGACCTATTGTCGAGAGTAGCAGGGACGCTATTAATAGCTTTTATTTTATTTAAAAGTGCTGTGGTTTCCAGTAAATTCGATCCTTTTTTAAGACTTGCACCTTTTTTGTCTGGTTTAGGTTTGAGCCTACTTGCGGTAGGTTTTCATAACTTAAAACTATACTGGCGTGAATTGGTAATACTATTTTTTCATGGCACCCCCAGTGTCCTTACGTTACCTTTAGTGGATTTTGTTACCTCACTTACTGCTAAATTTGCTCATTATTCTTTGTGGTATATCGGTTTTAATGTAACACGTGATGGTAATTATGTTGCTTTACCGACAGGAAGGGTGTTGGTAAATGGGGGTTGTTCGGGTATAGAGGCCATGAATTACTTATTAGGTTTAGCTGTTGTTTGTTTGTTGATGTTTCCTACTAAACAAAATAAGGCTTTGGTAATAGGTGCCGCTGTTATTTTTGGTTTTATTATTAATGTTTTTCGAGTAGCGGGAATGGCATTGTTAGTTGCATCTAATCGCCTAGATTTGTTTAAATATTGGCATGAGGGTGAAGGTTCTTTAGTCGTGGGAATGATTGCGGTGATTTTGTTTGGGATATTTTATCAATTTATGTTGAAACGAGATAGCAAACTTAGTCAAAGTTCGGGAAATTAATTAGTTGCAATTTGAGGTAATATATCGGTTCTTCGATTTCCCCTCCCATAGTCAAGAGTCTCCCTCACTCAAATGTCCGGGTGTTGAAATCCGCCAATGTCACTACCTGCTGTTTAAGTCCGCCTTATCTATCATAGAAAGGATGTCAGAAATTATAGGAAACTTGTTATGGCGACAAATGAAAGTCAAATAAATCACATTTACGGTTCAGAGGATGCTCAGGGTATTTTACAGCTTGCGATCGCACGCCGACAAGATGAAGGGGAATTATCCAGAGTCCAGCTTTTCGAGATTGCAGCGGAATTGGGCATTTCCGAACAGGATATTGTAGCGGCGGAACAGCAATGGTTAGCAAATAGAGGAGAAGTTCAAGAGAAACTAGCTTTTAATCGTTACCGTCGCGGCAAATTGCAGAAAAATGTGACCAAGTACGCAATTATCAATACTTTTCTAGTTTTGTTTAATCTAGCTGGATCGCACGAACTTTCTTGGTCGCTGTTCATTTTACTAACGTGGGGACTGGGATTGTCGCTAAATGCTTGGAATGTTTATCAAACTGAAGGGGAAGAGTACGAAAAAGCGTTTGGGCGGTGGCGGTTGAAGAAACAAGTCGGAGAGTCTATTGGTACTGCAACGAATAAGTTTATGAAGTGGTTGCAGTCGTGATGTGCTATGGTAAAAAACGCGATCGCCCTTTATTTTATGTCATACTCAAAAACGATCGCCCTTTTCCTTCCCAAGGCGCGATCGCACCTTAAATCCCCGACTTTTTTTATAAATCGGGGATCTGCGCGTTATAGTTACGGCTAATTGAGCTTAGCAGCATCTTCAACCACAGGATGAATTAAAGCAGATCGAAAACCTTGGCGGATTTCCGAACTCAAATACCTGCGCTGCAAAAGCTGCCATTTTTGCCAAGCTGCATAGCGATTTTCGGCCAACAAACCAGCCAACTTGGGCAACTCTTTTTTCAGATCGCGATCGACAAAATCTGTCAAAAATTCGCCTAAAACTTCACTGTCTTGAATATCGCCCAAACATTCCTGAACAGCTTTCACATCTTCGACATAAACCTCGTAACTCTCGCTGTAAAAATCCCCAAACAGATTCATCAAATAGCGAACTCGCTTAGCTTGCTTCCGCAAATCGTGCAGAATAGTTCCCTCGGCTGCTAACTTCTCTTCGACAGCCTCAGCATTTAAATCATCAACAACTTTAACTTTGCCATCCTCATATTCCGTGCCCAACAGCCAAGCCGGATGCAGGAAAAACTCACTGACTTGAGGTAACAGTAAATCTGGCAAAACCTCAGCAATTGGCAAATGTTCGATCGCCTGAAACTTCGGTTTTTCCAGCCAATCCTCGATCGACTCCTTCAGCGATTCGTAGCTTTTGTGCTCTAAAATCGCCCGCACCCCTTTCAAAGCCCGTTGGCGCTGTTTGAGCAAATTCAACAAAGCCTTATCCAAAACTTCCTGTTCGTCAGTCGGCAAATTCTGGTAATAGCGGTTTTGGAGACTTTCGAGCATCACATCCAAATCCCTGAGAGTTCCCAGAATCCGCCCCACCTTACCAATTTTACGTTCAGAAGCCTCTTTTGGCCAATCTAAAACCGGAGCAAAACCAGTCACAGCCGATCGCAAACGTCTCAATCCCACGCGCATTTGATGAAGTTCTTCCGCGTCTTTGTCTTTGATAACTTCAGCCTCGTGCGCTACACTTTTGCGGAAATATTTCTCAATCGCCCCAGATGCAGCGTCTCCGAGAGTTTTAACTTGAGTTTTAACTTTTGCTGATGTTTTTACGTTCATGGCAGGTGTAGATTCCACTTTGCAGATCGACTTTAATCTCGATTTCAAAGCTTTGCTAATAAGGGGTTATATCCTAGCACACACTTTTAATTTAGGAAGCGCAGCCACAATAAATCTTAACATAAAATGCTTGACAATTTCTACTAAATCAGCATTTAGCAATCTTCAATCTAAAATCTTCAATCTAAAATCTTCAATCTTCAATCTAAAATCTAAAATAAAATTACCCTCCCTCGCCCTTGAGCTAATAAAAATCGGATTTCTGGCGCGCTTTCCCAAATAGGTTAAGATCGCTGCAAACCGATGTTTATTCGCCAAAGGGTGAGAGAGGGTGCGATCGGGAGGACAAGTTTTAAATTAAATCAAACCCGCCCAGGCTGCCCGACTTCAAAGGGGTAGTTTAGCCTTTCCAGTCTTTCTCAGATTGGGAGAGCACGTAGGTTGCTACATCCTCAATTTGTTCGGGCTTCAACTTGGCGCCGAAAGCAGGCATAGCATTTTTGCCCTTAGTTACCTGAGTGGTAATAGCTTCCAGAGAATTCATACCGTACTTCTCAAGAGCTTCCTTTTTCAAGGTTTTCATGGCCATAACCACGTTGCCGCCACCGATGTGACAAGCAGCACAGTTCGAGCTAAAGATTTTAGCTCCGTTAGCGGCATCTCCTGCCAAAGCAGGGCGGCCAAAGCCGACGGTAAAAATTGCGATCGCTAACAGGGCGATCGATAAGAGTCTTTTCAACGCAGTTCTCCTCTAATGGACACGCAAATGGTGATTCTTTAGATATTTTACCTGTTAAAACAGGCGCGATCGCGCAGTCGTATCGCCTTCTTCCGAGTAATTTACCACTTTTTGGCAGTGGCAGTTCAACTCTCAAAATTCTCCACGCCCCAGCCCGGAGCTTTCTGAGCAGCCCGGATCACAAAAGCCGCTAAATTTTCAATCTCAGCCTGTGGCATCCAGCTTTCCGGCACTTGGCGGCACCAAAAAGTCTCCTCAGTACCGTCATAAGTCATCGGTTCTCTCAGATACGCCACCAGACTATTGATGTTGTTGCGGGGAGGCGTTGCCCCCTTGAGGTCAGCCAAAGACAGAGATATCGTCGGATCGGGCAAATTAGCTCCTCCGACGTGACAATTGAGGCAATTTTGCTCGAACAATACCTTACCCGCAGACAAATCCTGAGCCGAAAACAAGCGAGTATGTCCCTCAGAGTCCAACTCCAGAGCCACAGGTTCGCTGGCTTGTAAATACCTATTCACGTAAGAATCGGCAGCAGCCAAAACAGGTTGAGGAGCCAACAGCACGATCGGCCAAATAATTAACATCCCCAACAGAAAGCAGACAAAAGCACCACGACGCAGCATGAGGGACTACAACCTTTCGCGATAATCAATGAGCAGGAGGTAAATTTTAGATTTCAGATTTTAGAGCGAAAAACGACCAGCCAGCAATTCTTGCCGAACTTCAGCCCTCTCCCAATCCAAAATCCAAAATCTAAAATCTAAAATCTAAAATCGATTAGCGAGCGCCTTTGCCACCAGCCCACTGCTTGGAGACAATTTTCGGCTGCAACAGAATATGACCGGCAATCGCGTACAAATCGTCATCCGAGAGATTTCTCATCTCAGCGAAAATATCCGCGCTCTTCATACTCGGATGCACTTCCGAAATTTCCTCAAACCCGTCATAAGTGGTGGGATTTTTCATAAAGTCCACCAGCGACTCAATATTATTCCGGGGCGGGTTGGCCAAAGCCAGAGTTTCCGGGCTCAAATTCACGTTGGGGTCAGTTTTTGTCATGCCCGCAGCGTGACATTGAGAGCAAGCCGAGTTGAACAAGCGTTTGCCTTGCTGAACTTGTTTGAGGCTCAGCACCACCGGCGCACCCTTGTCATTCAAAGTCACAGTGCGAAGTTCAGGACTCAGTTCGACAGCCATCGCACTGCTGACAAATAACTGAAAGCTCAAGAATACAGCGGTCAGAGCAATGAAATATCTTTTAAGCATGGTTCTCCTTAAAAAAATCCGGCAAATTATTGAACGCTAAGAGAGCATAGCTGGCAAACAGATTTCTGTTCAAAATTCCCTTTTTCTGCAACAACTGGCGAAAGTTTGTGCAGCCATACCTTTAAAGGTAGAGGAATTTTGCGATCTAATCTGCAACAAGTTTTGAATCGCGCCTTTTTTCGAGAGTGGACATAATTGCCTTAACATCCTCCAAAGCCAAACGGGTTTGAGGGTGCTTGTAGGAAATTTCTAACTCGTCGCACAAGCGGATCACGTCTTCAACAGGGACGTTGAAGTCCTCTGCTATTTCTGCGATGGACAGGTCTGCAAAACCCATAATTTTTAGGTCGCTGACAGGTCAAAATTGAGTTGACGGCTATTAACTGAAAGCCGGACAATTTTAGAGAGCGCTGTTAGCTTGTTCTGTTAGTTTGTTCGGAGATGTTGTTTGATCTATCGCAAGCTAACTAACCGCTAACTGCGACTAGGCATTTTTGCCCAGCCAAATTTCAGGGCCAATCAACTTCCGATCAATATCATCCCACTGCTGCGTCGTTATTACCAATAGGAATTGCGGGCGCGGGGCTCAAAACCCGGTGTCTGCGTGAACGTCTCGTTACTAAACTCAATATTTGTGGTAGAAGCCGGGTTTTGAGCAATTCCTCAGAAATTTCCCTCTGTGCCCCGCACTCACCCACAGACAATCATCCGGCGCTGCAGCTTAGGGAGAAAGTTTGAAAGCGTGAGTCTGCGGGGGCAAAGCGTGGTTGTCGCTGCCATTGAGGGCGGGGAATTCCGAGTCAGCAAAGAAAGGCTGGGGCTGGTGGAGGCTGATGAGCTGACCGAGAGTTTTCTTTAATTGAGTCCGAGGTACAATCAAGTCTACAAAACCGTGGGCGAAGGAGTATTCGGAAGTTTGATAATTTTCCGGCAGCTTTTCCCGCAGAGTTTGCTCGATTACCCGGCCGCCCGTAAAGGCCACAGTAGCTTTTGGCTCTGCAATTATAATGTCTCCCAGCATGGCAAAACTGGCGGTGACGCCGCCGGTGGTCGGGTGGGTCAGAATCGGGATGTAAAGCAGTCTCGCTTCCCGGTGGCGTTCCAGAGCCCCGGAAATTTTAGCCATTTGCATCAAGCTGAGCATTCCTTCTTGCATTCTTGCACCACCGGAAGCGCAGACAATGATCACAGACAAGCGTTCCCGCGTGGCGTGTTCGATGAGGCGAGTTAGCTTTTCTCCGACAACTGATCCCATGCTGCCGCCGATGAACTGAAATTCCATGACTCCGAGGGCGACGGGCAAATTTTCGAGTTTGCCGATGCCTGTTTCTACGGCGTCTAGGTGGCCTGTTTTTTCTTGAAATTCTCGGAGTCGATCGCTATATTTTTTGCGATCGCGAAATTTCAGGGGATCGGTGGCGTGCAGTCCTTCGTTAAGGGGCACCCACGTATTGGGATCGATCAACTGCTCGATGCGATCGTCACTGTAAACTCTGATATGATGCCCGCATTCCAAGCAAACCATTTGATTTGCTCGCAGGTCTTTGGTATAACTCAGGGCATCGCAAGCTTCGCATTTATTCCAAAGTCCGTCCGCAATTTCTCGTTCCGGCCGTTCTTGGGAGTTCGGTACTGATTTTCGTCGATTTGCAAACCAATCAAATAGAGACATTAAAACTTGGTAATTGGTAATTGGTAATTGGTAATTGGGAATTGGTAATTGGTAATTAGTAATTGTTAGTTGTTAGTTGCTAGTTGTCAATTGCTAGTTGTTCAGTGACTAATGACTAATGACTAATGACTAATCACCAGATTCTGGCTCATCTTCAACTGGACTGATGAGGAGCGATGCTGTTCGCTGGTGTTCTGGAAGAACTTGCAGGGCTGTAGCACTTCCAGCCCCGAAATAAGATGCTATGCCCAAGTCTACAATCCGGGCCGGGATTTCATGAGCAGCTAGGAGCTGCTGCATTAATTCCGCTTCCCAACGAAAGCTAGTAGTTGTAAGTGTAATCCAAGACACGGAACAATTTTACCAATTTTTGAGACAATATTATGCTCGATCGCGCCTGACCACCTGCCGATCAGAAACTAAAATTCGGGAAAAACAACTGCAAGTAAGTAGATAAGATCGCTTCGCCCCACAGAGCAGTAATTGCTGCACCGAGAGCCAGAAACGGGCCGAAAGGCATGGGCTGACGCCGATCTAGCAAGCCGAGGGCGATCGCCCCGCCACCAACAAAAGCCCCGGCGAAACAGGCGATGAATCCGGCTAGCAGCAAGTATTTCCAGCCCAGCCAAGCTCCCATCAAGGCGGCCAATTTGGTATCTCCGGCGCCCATAGCATTCTGCCCCAGTCCGATCGTCCCGGCGAGTCCAATCGCGTCAAACAGCCACAACCCGACAACTGCTCCCGCGATCCCATCGAGTACCAGATACTGTACCGAGTCGATCAAACTAAAAGTCGGCCACCAACCTTTTGCCACCTGGAAAACCAATCCGAGCACCAAACCCGATCGAGTTAAAGAATTAGGCAAAGTCATTGTATCGCAATCAATCAAAGACAAAGCCAACAGCCAGCTAAACAAAGCCCAAAAACCAAGAGTTTGGACTGTTACGCCAAACCGCCAAAAGATGAGTAAAAACAGCAAGCCCGTAGCTGCTTCCACCAGCGGATAGCGGGCAGAAATCCGACTGCGGCAGTGATTGCAGCGTCCCCGCAGCCACAGCCAACCGAAAACAGGTATATTTTCGTAAGTTCTAAGTTGATTTAAACATTTGGGACAGCGAGAAGGAGGGTGGATCACCGACAAACCCGCAGGCAACCGATAGACTACCACATTTAGAAAACTGCCAATAGCAGATCCGACAATAAAGACGATCGCCGTGACAAGGCAATTAAAGATAATTTCCATTAATTTGTCTGTTGACTGTTCATTGTTGGCTGTGGTTATGTGTCACTTGTTAGTTGTTAGTTTTTTAGAGCGTGTCCGGTTAGTTACCCATCATAAAAGGTGTTAATAGTCAAGAATGCAAGTTTTCATAAAATCCTGAAAACTTAGGTATGCACTAGAAACCTATTTTATTGCGATCGTAAGAGCGGGCATAATATTAGTTACCAATGATTAATGACCAATTACTAATTAATACATTTGAGATTCAATTTCGTCAAAAGTAACAAAACGTTCACCGGGCAACAAAACGGGCTGCGAAGCAAAAATTACCTGACCTCGATCGCTTCCTTGACTGACAACTACACCGGCCGGACGCTGCATCTGCTCGGAATGCACTTTTAGATACATACCATAGGCGGATCGAGCAGCTCGGATCAAATCGGGAGCTAGCAAACTGTGACTTTCGGAAGTTTCTATCGTCGGTTCTGGGTTTGGTTGGTATGGGTTCACTGGAAACTTATCATAATGGTATTAAGTCGAGCTATTGGTGTTGCCTCTAGAGCGATCGAACTTACCTTATTTTTTAAGAATAAACTTAGGTGGAAATTATTAATAGATTAACCTACAATCCTCCCTTAGCTGCGATCGAACTGCGACTGCGATCGCTCCTTTCGGCTCAACTGTACGCTGCTGCATGGGTAGATCCTTCCCCCGCAACGCTAATGGGGGTTTTCGATCACCTGCGAACTCTGCGCTACATCCTCCACGACTACGTGCCCCGACCCGTGTCCGAATCTCCGCCCAACCCGGGCGAGGTTCGCTACCAATGGCAAACAGGCACCTTGCTGTTCACGGATTTGGCAGGGTTTACCTCGCTGTTGGAAGCGAATGCGAGCCAAGGGCGCAAGGGAGCTGAAAGTCTGCTGGGCGTGATTAACGACTATTTTGCCTCGATGATTGAAATTGTCAGCAAATCAGGCGGGGATTTGCTGGAGTTTACCGGAGATGCGATGCTGGTGCAGTTTCTATCAGGGGTTTACCAAGAGGATACAGCCAGGGCGGTGCGGGCGGGTTTGCGGATGCAGCGGGCAATGGCTGAATTTGCCAATATTGAAACGGCGCGGGGTGTTTTGTCTTTGAGGATGCGGGTGGGCATCCACTGCGGCCGCTATATTAGTGCTGACATCGGTACCCCGCTGCGGATGGCCCACGTACTGCTGGGGCATTCAGTCCAGCAAGCCAAGCAAGCTGAGGGTTCTGGGACTGTAGGGCGGGTGTGTGTGACTGAAACTGCTAGAGAGTCTTTGGGAGAGCAATTTCGTTTTGAACCCGGAGAACCTGGTTATTTTTTGGTGGCGGACGATTTCACGGACGATCGACTCGGAGAGTATGATATCACTTTGACTGGGCGGCGGATGCCGAGTTCGGTATTGCTCGATCGCAGCGTTTCGGGTTTGGTAAAAGAAATCGGGGAAGCTGTGAATCGGCTTGAACCCCTTGCTAGTTATATTCCCAAAACTATCCTGAGACTGCTGGTGGAAAATGCAGACAGGCGCAAAATCCCGCCGGATTTTCCAGAACCGACGGTGATGTTTGTCAACTTGATTGGTTTACCGGAGTCTGTGGAGAAAGCTTCGCCGGAGGAAGAAGTCAATCTGGTAGTGGGTTTTTCTCGGGTGTTTGCGTCGATCGATGCTGTAGTGTCAGCTAAAGGGGGCGTTTTGCAAAAAGTAACGGCGCATTTAGACGGTTCGGATATGCTGATTTATTTTGGCGTCCCCGACGCTCACACGGATGACGCCAGCCGCGCGGCTAGTGCGGCGATTGCGATCCGAGATATGATTGCAGGTTTGCCTCTGGTAATTATCGCGGGCGAAGAAGTAAAAGTAAGCTGTCAAATAGGGCTGTCCCGGGGGCCGGTGTTTGCTGCTGAGGTTGGGGAACCGCGAGGGCGCAGGGAGTTTAATATCCTCGGCGATACGGTGAATACGGCGGCTCGGTTGATGAGCAAGGCGGGGGAAAACCAAATTTTGATTGCTGAAAGGGTTTATGAGTCGATCGAGCTAAACTTCTTTTGCGAGGCTTTGGGAGCTGTTTCTCTGAAGGGGAAATCTGCTCTGACTCCGATTTTTGCTTTGCAAGGTGCAAAAGGGGAGAAGGGAAAAGGGGGCGTTTAAATAGGGTTTGCTGAATAAGTTAAAAAAAATCGCGATGCCTGCAGCCGGCGGAGCAATCGCAATTAATGGATGATTCAAGCTCGGCGAAACATAAGTTTTTGTTTTCTATAACTTGCCCACTTATAGCTTTTGATAATGACTGACCTTTAAACAAATGTGATTTTCGGTTTGTGACATAAAAACACACAAAAAACCCGTCTTAACCAGGTAGAAAGGTTCATTACTAAAAAAATAATAGCAATGGCTGTACCAGAAGTATTATCAAGTTTAGCCATTACTCGATTCAAGCTAAATCTTCTTTTTCGCAAGTCCCAAATTTACCCTCAATTGCCTGACCAATCCTCTCATCTTCTCAGACTTGCTTTTTTGTTTCTTTACTAAGAGTTGCTGGTGGTCTTCCTAACGGAGGCCCACTGATTCTAATTCCTCTTTCTTTACACCATGCTCGGTTTTCTCGCGCTTCGATAAATGCGATCTGCGTGGACTGATTCACCGATAGTATCCTGTGAAGACATCATAGGCTTCTACTTGTGCTTTTAAGTCTCCTGATTCGTTAAAGTTATTCCAACTTACTCGGTCTAAAAATACATATCCCTCAAAGCAACTAGCTGACAGTTTGGCTCCAAACTCTACGGGTTTTCCTGCTTTACCTCTCACAATTGGACGGATGTGCGGTTGACTTAAACTTACTATTGTATTTTCTATTATACTCTGTTTATTATTTTTCAATAACCAGCACTGTTGGCGATAAACTCCTGTTAGAACTAGCAAGGTTTTATATTGTTTTTTGCTCAGACTTTGTAGGGTAGCACCTGATTCAACTAGCTGTTCAATATGAGAAGCGTTTCTTTTAATATATTGCAGTTGTTTTTTCAGGGCAGTGATTTTTTTATTTCGGGTGGGTCGTCGTTGTTTAGCTACTGCTAAGTAGTCTTTTCTCGCGAGGTTTCGGTAGGTTCTGGGTTTTTTCTTGATTTGTCCTTTGAGAGATTGATAGAGGATGTCAATAATTTTTTAGGTATGAGCTAGGGCTCGGTTTAATAGTCCTAAGTCCGTCGGATAGCTAATGTCGGCTGGAGCGCAGGTCGCATCTATGATTAATTTTCCTTGATTGAGTGACTCATTTTTGGCGACCGAATCCTTTTTTTTTCGGGCGGGCTTGGGGTAGTTTACCAGATTTTTTTGACCATTCTTTCATTGACTTTATTAACTAACTCGGCACTAATTCGTTGCCGGAAGTGGACTAATAGCGATGGGTCAAAGCCGACAAACCGTAGTCATTTATTTAAGATTTTCTTAATATTTAGGCCCAGAGTATTGTTCTCTGATTAATTTAAGCAGAAACTCCGCCACATAAGGGTTGTAAGAGATTGTAGTCATGTAAAAGACTTGGACGCTCCGGGCAAGTCTCACCTCGCAATGGTTTCAGACGGAACTTACCCCGCACACGGGGTAAGTCCCGGTTAAAAACAGCTAACCGCCCCCTGCTAATCAAGCTAATTGAGCGCGATCGCCATATTGGCAAGGGAGTTGCCTATAGCACCACCAACAGTCGAGTTAGTCTTTTTAACCATTGATCTTGAGTGTGCCTTGCTGTAAGATAAAATTCAGCTATACTACGGTAAACCAATCGACTTATAGTATAAAATGCGTAAGTCCTAATTAAACGAGACATTTAGCAAGGAATTGAGGAGACGAATCATGAGCAAGTGGTTTGCCATTGCCAGACGTAGGTTGCTGCTATTTTTTATTTCTGGGCTGTTTCTAGCGCTATTAGTCAATGCCTGTACTAATTCTGCCTCTCCTGGAACTGGCACTACAGCAGCATCGCCAGGCTCATCTCCTATCGCAGTTCCTACGGTAGTACGTTTAGATTATGCCTACTACAATCCTGTCAGTCTTGTGTTGAAAGAGAAAGGCTGGCTGGAGGAAGACTTAGCCAAAACCAATATCAAAGTGGAATGGGTGCTCAGTCAAGGTAGTAACAAGGCATTAGAGTTTCTCAATGGCAGCAGCATTGACTTTGGCTCGACTTCAGGTGCTTCCGCACTGATTGCCAAAGCCAATGGCAATCCCATCAAGTCTATTTACGTTTACTCGAAGCCCGAATGGACAGCATTAGTAACTACGGCGAATTCTTCCATTCAAAAGGTCGCCGATCTAAAAGGCAAGAAAGTTGCAGCAACGCGCGGAACAGATCCGTTTATTTTCTTGTTGCGTGCCTTGGATCAAGTCGGTTTGACTACCAAAGATGTAGAAATTGTACCTTTGCCGCACGCTGACGGTAAAGCTGCCCTTGAGAAAGGCGATGTCGATGCCTGGGCTGGTCTCGATCCATTTATGGCACAGACAGAAGTAGAAAAAGGCTCGAAACTCTTCTTCCGCGAGCCCAAACTAATTAGTCAAGGCTTTTTGAATGTCCGCGAGGCATTTGCCAAACAATATCCTGAACAAGTTAGTCAAGTGCTAACCGCCTATGAGAAGGCACGGAAATGGGCGATCGCAAATCCTAGTGAACTAAAGCAAGTGGTGATTAAAGCATCGAAGCTGACAGAAGCGGTAGCAACTAAACAATTAGAGGAGCGAACTGATATATCAAACTCATCGATTGGTGACGAACAAAAAGCCGTTATTAGTGCTGCTGGGGATGTCTTGAAAAAAAGCGGCGTTATCGATAATTCCGTTGATGTCATTACAGTAGTTAACAATTTAATCGATCCGCAGTATGTGGCAAAGGTTGCCAAATCATAAGTAAAAAAAATCTGCTGTGGATATACACCAACTCACCAACGCATATCCGAAAATTAAAATTTAAAAGTTGAAAATTGAAAAATAAATTCATCATTTTTAATTTTGCATTTTTAAATTTTAATTCCGAGCCAAAGCTATCTATGCAAAACAGCAAACACTAAGTTATGGAACAAAGACTTGCGATCGCAATACCAAGCGCACAAACAGGTAATAATTGGCAATTCCTCAGTCGTCTGGGCAGAGCAAAAGGCTTGCTCTTGCCAGTCTTTCTCTTAATATTGTGGGAAAGTCTGTCTAGGTTTGGCTTGGTTGCTCCTAACTTGTTACCTGCTCCCTCAACTATTCTTACCACAGTTTGGCAACTCGGTGCAGCAGGGGAACTATGGCAGCACATCGGCATTACCCTCTATCGCGTCTTTGTTGGCTTCCTAATTGGTACATTTTTTGCCACTCTTCTAGGAGGATTAACAGGCTATTCTTCCCTAATTCACGATTTACTAGACCCGCTTTTGCAATCACTTCGTAACATTCCTTCGCTGGCATGGGTGCCACTATTTATCCTCTGGATGGGAATTCATGAGCCTTCCAAAATTGCTCTGATTGCCGTTGGAGTCTTCTTCCCCGTTTACTTAAATCTGATGAGCGGCATTCACAATGTCGATCGCAAATTGGTTGAGGTTGGCAAAATTTATAGACTTAATGATTGGCAGCTTATCAGTCGTGTGTTCTTGCCCGCGACATTGCCTGCCTACATTGTCGGTTTGCGAAGTGGCTTGGGTTTGGGCTGGATGTTTGTCGTGGCGGCTGAATTGATGGGAGCCAGTCAGGGTTTAGGCTTCTTATTAATCGACGGGCAAGCGACTGGACGACCTGCAATCACCCTCGCCAGCATTCTCTTGTTTGCGATTTTCGGAAAAGTGACTGACTCAATTATTGGCCTTGCATCACATAGGCTACTCCATTGGCAGGATGTTCACGCTTCCAACCATTAGTTCAAAGCATTAGTTTCAAGCATTCATTCAAAGCGCCAAGGAGGAAACATATATGCTAATCATCGAAGGACTGCATAAGCGATTTAAAAATGGTTTTGTAGGATTAGAGTCTATTAATTTAACTGTTAATCGTAGCGAGATTGTTAGTTTAATTGGTACGAGTGGTTGCGGCAAAAGTACACTTTTACGGATCGTTGCCGGATTAGATATGCCAACTTATGGAGATGTGCAAATTGACGATATTCGGATTAACAAACCTCATCCAGAAATTGGTGTAATATTTCAAGAACCTCGGCTGATGCCTTGGTTAACCGTCTGGGAAAATGTGCAGTTTGGTTTGCATCATTTACCGAAGGATGAACGCAAGGCACGGGCAAGTGATGCTCTAGTTAAGGTTGGATTACAAGATTTTGCTCGTTTGCTGCCACGCCAATTATCAGGAGGAATGGCTCAACGGGTGGCGATCGCCCGTGCCCTCGTCACTAATCCTTCTATTTTGTTGCTAGACGAACCCTTTAGTGCTCTCGATTCCTTTACTAGAATGCAGCTACAGGATCGTCTGTTAGAAATTTGGCAATCGGATCGCCAGACCATGATTCTTGTGACCCATGATGTTGAAGAAGCACTGATTTTAAGCGATCGCGCGATCGTCATGCGTGGCAACCCTGGACGCATCCATCTTGAGCTAGATATCGATCTTCCCCGTCCCCGCAGGCGTACCGATCGCGATTTGCAATATTGGAAAGAAAAATTATTGAGTACCTTGGATTTATCCAATACGCAAACTGTTCCCTTAGAGGTTTAAACCCCAGGCTGAGATCGCAATCAACATCTAAATATAGGCAAGGGAAATGCCGCTCCGATCTCTCGCCCTGAGCGAAACCCAAGGGCTGATATCTAATCCGTTGACATCGGAATTATTCTTTCTCTCTTCTCTTTCTCTGTGTCCTCTGTGCCCTCTGTGGTTTAATCATTCCGATACAACCGGAATTGATATGATGACCCGATAATCGTTTTTTAAATGTCGAACAGCTTATCTCAAAACCTAAATCCTAGCTCAGCAAAAATTGACTTCAATCATGACTACTAAAATACTCCCAAACTACGATCCTACGCTCTTTCAAGGAGCCATTTCTTATTACTTGCAATATCGACCGCGCTACCCAAATGCTCTTTACGATTTAATCTCACAGGAATTTCAATTAGACGGGCAAGGCAAGCTTCTCGATCTCGGCTGTGGGATTGGCTTGGTAGCGATCGCCTTACACGATCGATTTCAATCTGTTTTGGGTATCGATCCCGATACAGAAATGCTCGAAGTTGCCAAGCAAGAAGCTAAACTGGCTCATGCTTCAAATATCACTTGGGTAAGAGATTTAGCAGAAAATATTTCCCCCGCAATTGGTACATTTTCCCTTGTCACCATTGGTCGTGCTTTTCATTGGATGGATCAAGAACTGGTACTACAGCGTAGCTACGATCTGCTCGATCGCACCACTAACGCTAATAGGGGGATAGCGATTATTCAAACTGAAAAAGATATTTGGTCAAATGACTCTGTTTGGGCACAAAATGTGCTAGCTACGATCAAACGGTGGCTAGGAGAAGAGCGGCGTGTGGGATCGACCAGCGTTCCTTTGCTCTACAAGTCTGATTTAGAAGTTTTGGATCGATCGCCATTCGTTCGGATTAAGCGCCATAAGATTGACTTTCAAAAACACTGGACGATTGATAATTTTATTGGTTATCTCTACTCCACCGCTTACTGCCGTCGTGATTACTTTAATGGCGATACTTCCGTATTTGAGGCTGAAGTTAAAGCAGCAATTCTCAGTGCAGAACCTTCAGGTCAGTTTGTTGAAGATGTACCTATTTCTGTTTACTTGGGTTTTAAGGACTGACCAACCTATAGGAATCCTCAATCATTTGTACCTCATTACTTCCCTCAATTTTGTATCATCAATATGAAAATATCCCTTGTAGACTCGAAAAGCACAACACAACAAGACAGCAAACAAGATTATGTCGCGATCGCGAAATCACTTGCTCAAGAATTTGCTGCTACTGCCATAGAACGAGATCGTCTTGGCGGTACGCCAAAGTATGAACGCGATCGCATTCGCTCTAGCGGTTTGCTCAGTTTGATTATTCCTAAAGAATATGGCGGTATTGGCGAAACGTGGATTACTGCACTCCAAATTTCCCGCGAGTTGGCAAAGACTGATAGTTCTCTAGCCCATGTTTACTCCTATCACCATTTAGGGGTTGTTATCCCGCATCTTTTTGGCACGGAGGAGCGCAAGGCGCAGTTCTACAAAGATACGGTGACAAACAATTGGTTTTGGTGCAATGCTCTCAATCCCCTCGATCGCCGTGCCACTTTAACTCCTGATGGTACAGGCTTTTTACTGAACGGGATAAAAAGCTTTTGCTCTGGTTCTAAAGATTCTGATATCTTACCCATCACTGCGGTTCGTCAAGATACCTCCGAACTCACGATTATTGTAATTCCCACTCAAAGAGAGGGAATACAAATCCATGACGATTGGGATAATATGGGGCAACGTCAAACCGATAGCGGTAGTATTAGTTTCGACCAAGTGCGCGTTTATGACTCCGAAGTGTTTGGCGATCGCACTCGTGCCGATCTTCCTTTCCGTACTTTACGAGCTTGCTTGACGCAAATCAATCTTGCCCATATTTATCTGGGTATTGCAGAAGGAGCATTTGCTGCTGCTAAAGACTATACCCGCACCCAAGGACGACCCTGGTTGACTTCTACTGCTCCTAGTGTGACGGAAGATCCCTACATTCTGAAACACTACGGAGAGATGTGGGTCGATCTGCAAGCAGTTAGCAGTTTGACGGATCGAGCCGCCGCCATTCTGCAAGCAGCTTGGGAACAAGGGATGGATTTAACAATAGAAGAACGTGGAAAATGCGCGATCGCGATCGCAACGGCAAAGGTTGCTGCCACCAAAATAGGTTTAGATGTGACAACTCGCATTTTTGAAGTAATGGGGGCGCGTGCTACCACCAGTAAATATGGTTTCGATCGCTACTGGCGTAATCTCAGAACGTTTACGCTACATGATTCTGTTGACTATAAAATTCACGATCTGGGTAACTGGGTACTCAACGATCGGCTCCCCAATCCCAGCTTTTATACGTAAAAATCATCCTTCAAAAAGGATGTTTTATCTTCCATTTTTCTCCAGAAACTTGGTTGATGGACGGAGAGCATTCCGAATTTGTACAGTATTTACGCAACTGCACAATTAGTAAGGTGCGTCAGACGATCGAACCCTAACGATCTCGTTCAATCGCTGCATCTGATGCACCCTACTAAATCGGGATGCTTCCGATGGACTGAAGTGCTGTAACTATGAGCGATCGCACCCCAAAATCTTAAGATCCGGAAATGAATAACTATTAACTCCGGTAAATTTATCAAGATGCAGTGGTATACTACCCGTAAAGTTACTCTCAATCCCTTCCTTATTGATATTTATGTGGATTAAGTTCTCAGAAACCCAGCCTTTAGGCATTTTGACTTACTACCGCCAAATTTTCCTTTCTCAGAGAGGTCGCAGTGTTTCCCTGCTGTTTGCAACTGGACTCGGCTTGACTTTGGGAGCAGCCGCTTGTTCTTCCAGCGCTAGCACAGCGAACACAGCCACTAAACCCACCACCGCGACCAACAGTGCCGCACCTACAAAAAGCGTCACTGTTAACATCGGCTACCAAAAGTCAGCTACCGTTCTCAACGCTCTTAAAACCAAAGGCGACTTAGAAAAAGCCTTAGCAGCCTCCAAATCTTCTGTAAAATTTGTAGAATTTCCGGCTGGGCCACCATTATTAGAAGGAATGAACGCAGGTAGTATTGACTTCGGCTACACAGGAGAAGCGCCGCCAGTTTTTGCCCAAGCTGCCGGAACACCATTAGTTTATGTTGCTTACGAAACATCCAATCCTCAGTCTGAAGGTATTGTGGTTCCCAAGGATTCACCAATACAAACTGTTGCCGATCTCAAAGGCAAAAAAGTTGCTTTTGCTAAAGGATCTAACACCAATTATTTAATAGTTAAAGCTTTAGAAGCGGCTGGACTTCAATACAGCGACATCACTCCAGTTTTTCTCAAACCCGCAGAGGCACGTGCCGCTTTTGAAGGCGGAAATGTCGATGCTTGGGCGGTTTGGGACCCGTATTTAGCATCAGCCGAAAAAACCGCAGGGGCACGACTGATCAAAGATGCCACAGGTATTGCTGCTAATCGAGGTTACTATCTCGCCCGCAAGGGTTTTGTTGACGAACATCCTGAGATTTTGAAACTCATTTTAGATGAAGTCAAAAAGGTAGATCGATGGGCTGCCGGCAATCCCGTAGAAGTTGCTAAGTTTTTAGAGACGCAATTAGGAATAGAAGCTTCCGTGTTGGAAGTGTCAGAAAAGCGACGCAACTATGGCGTTTCTCCCCTGACTGATGAAGAGATTGCCGGACAGCAGCAAATTGCTGATACTTTCCATAAATTGGAGCTTATTCCTAAGCCAGTTAAAGTTAAAGAAATCGTGTTGAAAGATAGTAAGTAGAGTCATTAAGTGGGTGGATCTCAATACAATTTTCCAATAAACTTTGTGGAGCAGGCATCCTGCCTGCTTTTGAACACCAAATCTCGAACGATGAACTAATTGTTAACCCAATTTTGAAAAAAATCATGAGTCATTCTGAAAACTTTCAAAAGCTAGCTGATGAAGCTAAGGCTAAAATCCAAGAAGTTTCCATCGAGCAACTTAACCTTTTAGAGCCAGAAAAGCCCCCTATTTTGGTAGATGTTCGTGAAGAGAGTGAATGGAAAGAATCCCATGCTGAAGGGGCTATTCACCTTAGTCGAGGCACCATTGAACAAAAGATTGAGGAAATTATTCCCGATCGCGAAGCTCCAATTGTTTGCTATTGTGGCGGCGGGAATCGCTCTGCTCTAGTGGCTGAAAGTTTACAAAAATTAGGGTATACTCACGTCCAATCTTTAGTTGGGGGTTTTAAAGGTTGGAAAGAAGCTGGCTTGCCGATCGTTGAGAATTCAGATTCTTCTTTACCTCCTTCCTAGTTTTAAACTCTCATCCAAACTCTGCCTAATTTTTCTTAATTCAAAGCAATCTGTCCTCAATCTTAATTCCTATGACTATTTCCGATCTCGCTATCCAAACCCAATTGCTAAAAACCGATATTTTAGTCATCGGTGGCGGTACGGCTGGCACTATGGCTGGCATCAAAGCTAAACAGGCAAATCCTGACAGCGAAGTGCTAATTTTAGAGAAGGCAAATATTCGCAGAAGTGGTGCGATCGCAATGGGAATGGACGGTGTAAACACTGCCGTCATTCCCGGTCATTCTACACCCGAACAGTACGTCCGCGAAATTACCCTTGCTAATGACGGTATCCTCAACCAAAAAGCTGTTTATCAAACCGGAAAATTAGGCTATGAAGTCATCCAAGAGTTAGAAAGTTGGGGAGTGAAATTTCAGAAAGATGCTCAGGGTAACTACGACTTAAAACAAGTTCACCGCGTCGGCAAATATGTGTTACCAATGCCCGAAGGTAAAGACCTCAAACAAATTTTAACTCGACAGGTGAAACGCCACAAAGTTAAAGTTACCAATCGAGTCATGGCAACTCGCGTCTTAGTACAAAAAGGACGCGCTACTGGTGCTGTTGGCTTTGACGTGCGAAATGGCGATTTTGTAGTAATTCAAGCCAAAGCTGTCATTCTTTCTACAGGTGCTTGCGGTCGTTTAGGACTACCGGATTCTGGCTATCTTTATGGAACCTATGAAAATCCGACTAATGCCGGAGATGGCTATTCAATGGCTTACCACGCAGGAGCAGAACTAAGTAATATTGAGTGCTTTCAAGTCAACCCGTTAATTAAAGATTATAATGGCCCTGCTTGCGCTTATGTTGCCGGCCCCTTTGGCGCTCATACTGCTAATGCCGAAGGTCATCGCTTCATTAGTTGCGATTATTGGAGCGGTCAAATGATGCTAGAAATCTGGAAGGAATTAAACTCTGGCAAAGGCCCGATTCAATTAAAAATGACTCATCTCGATGAAGATACTATTGCTGAAATAGAGTCAATTCTTTGGTCAAACGAGCGGCCGAGTCGAGGCAGATTTCACGAAGGTAGAGGGGAAAATTATCGCTCTCACGGCGTGGAGATGCACATTTCTGAAATAGGGCTATGCAGCGGTCACAGTGCCTCTGGTGTATGGGTGAATGAAAAGGCAGAAACAACTGTGCCGGGACTCTATGCAGCCGGAGATATGGCCAGCGTTCCTCATAATTATATGATCGGCGCGTTTGTGTTTGGTAAGTTAGCAGGAACTAATGCCATTGATTACATCAAAGATGTAGATTGTATCGAACCGGACACTGATTTTCTGGAAGCAGAGAAAGCGCGAATTTATGCACCTTTAAATCTGCCGAATGGAATTCCTCACACGCAAGTAGAATATAAGTTGCGGCGCTTGGTGAATGATTATTTACAGCCGCCGAAGGTAGGGAATAAACTTGAAATTGGGCTGAATAATTTTGTCCGCTATCACGAAACCTTAGAGGAAATGGGCGCTCGCGATCCTCATGAGTTAATGCGCTGCATGGAAGTTCACTTTATTCGCGATTGTGCGGAGATGGCTGCGAGGGCTTCTTTGTATCGCCGCGAGACTCGTTGGGGGCTTTATCATTATCGATTAGATTACCCTGACAAGAATAATGAAGAGTGGTTTTGCCATGTTAATTTGAAAAAAGAAGAGTCCGGAGAAATGAGATTGTTTAAGCGTCCAGTTGAGCCTTATATTGTGGAGGTGGATTTGCATAAAGAGGATTATGATGTTGTCGCTCGTTAGAGTTATTATAGCGAGCGAACATTTCTTTCACCTTACATCTTGCACAATTCTCCTGAACAGGCTTTCGGGCCTGTTACACAAAAAGTAAATGTTCTTGTGGGGCGGGCATCCTGCCCGCCCGTGAAAGGTCTATTAACAATAACAACTAACTATGGCTTTAATTACACAACGAATTGATGTTCCTGTCACTGTAGATGAGTCTAAGTGTTTGGAAAAATGCCATGTCTGCATTGATGTTTGTCCTTTGGATGTATTAGCCAAAAATCCAGAAACAGGCAAAGCTTACATGAAATACGATGAATGTTGGTTTTGCTTACCCTGTGAAAAAGAATGTCCGACGAATGCAATTACGGTTAAAATACCTTTCTTGTTGCGCTAAATTTGTTCTAGTTTGTAGGGATTATAAAACCATGAATGCTGAGACTGATAGCGAATTAAATCAATGGCTGGAAATGTTGCGATCGCCAGATCTCAGCGATCGCCTTGTTGCCGTTAAAAATCTACAATATTTGGGCGATGAGGAAGCTACAAATGCCCTACTTATTGCCTTGTCTGATGACAGTATTGCCGTTCAAAAAATTGCAATATCTGCTCTTTGGGAAATTGGCAACCCTGTAGCTATTCCCGCTTTAATCGAGTGTCTAGGTTCCGCCGAGCTCGATATTCGTCAAGAAGCATTATCGGCATTGAATGAATTAGTCTCACCCGCTGACTTGAGGCAACTACTAGATGCACTTAACCGCGACAATGTTAATATCCAACTCAACATATTAACTGTGTTGCGGAAGATTCACGATGCTCAATCTTTACCCGATATTTTACCCTTCTTTGCATCAAAAGTTCCTGAATTAAGAGCAGCAGCAGTCACCACTCTCAGTTATCTCAATCAGGTGGAAAAATGCCCCCAAGCTTTGGCTTTAATATCTGATGCAGATGTCAATGTTCGCCGTGCTACGGCTTTAACTTTAGGACATTTAACAGAGCCAGAAATTATCTCAATTTTGTGTCAAACACTCAAAAGCGATACTGACTGGCAAGTGCGAAGAAATGTAGCTAAATCTTTGGCAATTCATGCCGATTCTGCGGCGATTTCCGCGCTGGAAACGGCGGTAAGCGATGAACACTGGCAAGTTCGCAAATTCGCGTTACAAGCTTTGCAAAAAATGCCAGATGAACGAGTGCTACCTGCTTTAATTAGATCCTTAGCTGATGAATATTCAGATGTGCGAAAAGAAGCCGCGATTGCGCTCGGCAATCTCAGCACTCCTGCGGCGATGAATGCGCTGCAACAATCTCTGGACGATCCCGATAAAGAGGTTGCTATTTTCTCTCAAAAAGCGATTCAGAAGATTCAAAAATTACTGCAAAATTCCCCCAATGGTTAATTCTTCTTCCTTACCAAAAAGTGACTCACATCTACCCTCAGAAAAGATCGATCCGCTGGGAGAATTGCGACAGCAAGAAGTTGTAAACTCTCTCAAACAAGTCATCGAACCCACCCTCAAAAATGATATCATCAGTTTGGGCATGGTGCGAAATTTGCGAATTGTTGAGGGTTACATTTATTTGCGCCTTTATATTGGTTCGCATCAGCAAGACTTACAAGCAAAAATTGAATCTGTTTTATCACCTATAACCTGGTGTAAAAAAACTTATATTCAAATTTGCACGATCGCCAACGTGCGAACTACTTTAGCTATTTCTAGCGGTAAAGGGGGAGTAGGAAAATCAACAACTGCCGTCAATTTAGCCGCCGCTTTAAAATTACACGGGGCAAAAGTAGGCTTACTAGATGCTGATGTTTACGGTCCGAATATTCCGCAAATGTTAGGCTTAGGACAAGCAGATATCGAGACAGTTAATACTGCTCAAGGTCAGAAATTTTTACCCTTGGAAGCACAGGAAATTAAACTAATGTCTGTGGGTTTACTAGCCGAACCAGAACGACCTTTAGCATGGCGCGGTCCCGTTCTTCACAAAATTATTACTCAGTTTATTCAAGATGTAGAATGGGGCGAATTAGATTATTTATTAATTGATTTACCCCCAGGAACTGGAGATGCTCAAATTACGATTGTGCAAGAAAGTCCGATTTGTGGAGTGATACTTGTTACTACGCCCCAACAAGTATCTATTTCCGATGTTCGTCGCAATATTTATATGTTTCGCCAAGTCGGGGTTCCGGTTCTTGGCATTATTGAAAATATGAGTTATTTAATTTGCGATCGCGATTCAGAACCGCTGCAAATTTTTGGTAGTGGCGGCGGTAAACAGCTAGCAGAAGAACTCCAATCACCTCTCCTTGCTCAGATTCCTATAGATCCTCGTATCTGTGCGGGCGGTGATACAGGAAAACCTCTCACGCTTGCAGATCCTAACTCGGCGGTCTCTCAGATTTTTATGCAGATAGCAGCAGGGCTAGATGCTACTTTTTCTCCTGCGATCGCGACAGATCTACAGCTATTTTCCGGTGAGTGAGATACAGATAAACTTGGTAATCTCCAAACTTTTGCCCTGCAAGGATTTTCGGTATTTTTTTGATACAATTTAGTACAGTAAGTACGAAAGACCCAATTATTCAGACACAAGTTCATTTTGCAAGGATGCTTGCAACAAATAACGACACCCATCAAGGCAATATTGTAAGCGCTCAGGGTTATCGTATAAGCGTCCTAGCAATAATGCCCCCTCGATCGCACTCAAAAGCTGTTGTGCTAGCCGTTCACGATCGATCTCTGGCTTAAGTTGAGCGCGGCCAGCAAACAGCAAACTAGCTATTTCCTGCTGCCAGTCATCAAAAACCTGGATCAGATGTTGACGAAATGTAGGGTCATGTTCCACTAGCTCTACAATCAAATTGCCAAGAAAACAGCCAGCACAAGGCTCTTCAGCTTGATGAACGGTTTCTAACTGGTCAATCATTTGAAAAAGTTGGGCGATCGCATCACTCTGAATTTCACCAAATAGTATAGACTTTAGCTTGCTCCACTTCCAATCAATTAGAGCATGGGCAAGCTCATCTTTCGAGGCAAAATAGTTATAGAAACTACCAGAAGAAATACCACTATGGGTTAGCAACTCTTTCAACCCAGTTGAGTGAAACCCTTGCCGGTGAATCAAATCTAAAACAGCGGACAGTACATCTTCACGAGTACGTTTGAGGTTGACCATTAATACACAAAATCTCAACAGCGAGAGTATCCTAAGTCTGAATTAAGATTGATGAGTCCATTGCTGATAAGCAAATCTTAGCGCACTATCTAAACCATAACCAATGACACCAATAATTAAAATTACAGCCATTAGTTCTGAATAAGACAGGCGATCGCGCGTATCCAGAATGTAATACCCCAAGCCCGCACTGACACCGAGCATTTCTGCAGGAACCAGCACTATCCAAATAATACCAATTGCCAAGCGTACACCCGTTAACAGGTGCGGCACAATCGCTGGAACAATCACCCCAGCAATTGTTTCCCAACGGGTAGCACAAAGACTTTGGGAAAGTAATAACCATCGTGGATTGACGGCTAATACGCCTGCAGTTGTGTTTAATACCAGCGGCCAGATCGCGGCGATCGTCAGCAGGAAATAAACAGGCAAATCGCCAATACCTAAAACCATAACTGCCAGAGGCATCCAAGACAAGGGGGAAATCATCCGAATAAACTGGAACAGAGCAGAAGTAGTTTGCTCTAAAGGGCGAGACAAACCCAATACCACCCCCAGGGGCACCCCGATCGCGATCGCCACCGATAACCCCACCAACATCCGGCGCAAACTCGTTGTGATATGGGGAACGATCGCACCTGTGCCAAATAGCTGTATTAGGGCGACGACAGTTCGCTCTGGGGAAAAATCAGCTACAGTCGGATCGCTGTGCCAAAGTGGAGTTGTCAAAAGCCACCAGATTAGGGAACCACCGAGAAGCCCTGCTAAAGGTAGAGGAAACTTAAACTTGAAAGATGATTTGAGAGGAGTAAGAGTGGATGTCATAGAGTTAATTTAGATGGCGATCGTCTCAGAGCGAGAGAAGTTATCCTGTAAACCAAAAGTCTTTAATCCACCAACCTGTTGTATCGCTTGTTTAACGAAGGAATCATCTACCAAATCTTTGGCAACCTCCTTCGGATCGAGCGCTTGCAAAAAAGCCATATCTCCCTCAACCTGAGTATCTTTCAACAACCGCACCAATTCTTCTGTATAAGAAGCAAAAGGATAGGGCTGGAAATCAATGCGATTAATGCCCCAGTCAGGATGCACAATAGCGCCCTGCTTGCCGTAGACCTCTTTTTCGTAGTAAGTCAGCGTACGTTTCAGTGCAGGTAAAGGATGGGGTGTATATTTGCCGCTACCATCTTTTGATAAAATCTGGGCTGTTTCTTCGCGATTGTCTCGAATCCATGCCTGAGCTTTAACAATTGCATTAACCACACTCTGCGTCCATTCTTGACGTTGGGTAAGATCGTCTTCATGTAGAAAGACAACGCAGCAAGCATGATTCTTCCAGACATCTCCCGTAAAGCGGAGAATTTTACCCGTTTTCAGGTTTTCAGCCGCCGCATTAAAAGGTTCTGCCACAATGTAACCCCCGATCGCCTTATTTGCCAGTGCTGACACCATATCTGGCGGGGGAAGCACGACCAAATTCACTTCATTGGCGGCTACTTCTGCATCTTTTGGTTTTCGGGTAACTATCAAACCCTCCTTCTTCAGCACTTGTTGCAACACAACGTTATGGGTGGAGTACCAGAAGGGAATAGCGATCGTTTTCCCACCCAAATCTCTCACCGTTTCTACTTCAGGCAAAACCGTGAGCGCAGATCCGTTAACGTGGTTCCAAGCCACAACCTTGGCGGGAAATTTGCGCCCGTAACGTAGCGATACCGTGATGGGTGATAGCACATGAACTACATTCACCTGACGGGCGAGAAACGCTTCTACCACTTGCGCCCAAGAGCGAAAGAGGCGCGGTGGTTCAGCCGTTAAGCCCTCTGCTTCATAAAGCTTTTTAGCGTGGGCAATTAGCAAGGGGGCTGCATCAGTAATCGGTAGATAGCCAATCTTTACTGGTTGGTCAGCGCTGGATTTGCTACGAGTGGGGCTAGGACTATTCCCTGCTTGGGGTGGGGTTGATTGGCAACCATTGGCTGCTAAAGTTAAACCTAGAGAAGTAGAAAATAGACCCGTCATTTTCATAAAATCGCGCCGACTCATACCGCAGCAGGCACAGACATTAGGCAATGTCATAATTTAGTCTCCTATCAAAGCATGAGGAATATTGGCAGATGTATCCATCACGGTGGATAAAGCCTCTAAGATGGTGAATCGAGTTTCACTTAGGGTATGGGCTTGCTGAAATCGGGGTTTAGCTTGGGTTATGTCCCAAGTTCGGTAAATTCGCCCTGGATGTCGCGCCATTAATACGACGCGATCGCCTAGTAGTAGCGCTTCGTCAATATCGTGTGTCACCATCAAGACTGTTGTTTGTTGTTGGGTAATGATTTGCAACAGCAAAGCTTGCATATCCAACCGAGTAATTGCATCTAGGGCGCTGAAGGGTTCGTCCAGTAGCAGCAGTTGGGGGCGACGCGCCAGTGTTCTTGCTAGTGCTGCGCGCTGTGCCATCCCCCCCGACAACTGATGTGGATAACTGCGCTCAAACCCCTGTAGTCCCACCTGCGCGATCGCGACTGCAATGCGCGATCGCAGTTCTGGCTTTGTTAGCGATCGCATCTGTTTTAGCCTCAGTCCAAAGGCAATATTTTGGGCGACAGTAAGCCAAGGCAACAGGCAAGGATCTTGAAACACAACGCCTACTTGAGGATGACTTTTACGGACTGGAATGCCGTGCAGGTATATTTCACCGCGATCGGCTGTCTGCAAACCTGCGATCGTTGCTAGCAGGGATGACTTACCACACCCACTCGCACCCAGCAAACAAACGACTTCACCAGAGTGAACCTGTAAGTCAATACCATCGAATGCAGTCAAATACCCCTGGCGAGTTTTGTACTGCTTCTGCAAATTTTGGACTGAAAGCAGAGGAGTCGCCCGATCTTGCCAAGTTTCATTTGTTAGTGATGCAATAAAAGGCTTGCTCATATCCGTTAGAGGAAAGGGGAACAGGGGATGGGGAAAATCGGAAGAAATTTTCCCCAATTAGTAATTAGTAATTAGTAATTAGTAATTAGTAATTACTAATTAGCCATTAGTAATTAGCCATTAGTAATTAGCCATTAGCGGTTGCTCTAGATGATGCAACATCTTTTTGAGTTGTTTAATTGCTGGTGTAACGATCGCCACAAAGTATGCCTCGCGCAGTCGTCTGGCTGGTTTAGAACCCTGTAAATAGGCGCGTGCACCGACATGGAGCATGGCAGCATTAGCAGCTCGCAATGAGAGTTCAGACCCGGTAATCCGCAACTGAATTACCTCTTTGAGCAAATCAGGAGTGATACTTACATCTGGCTGACTCAACCGATCGGCTAGGGTGTAGGTTTTCAGACGGGCGATCGCTAGTTCAGCGGCCAGATCCTCTGCTCCATCGTCGAGAAAGCAATTGACATGACCTAAACGAGAATGAGTTGCCTCAATCATGTTGATACAATCAGCGATCAACCCTAAGCCCATACCAACTTGTGTCAGAATAAAACCCGGACGAATTCGTTGTACATAGTCTGCACACGGTACTGCTAAAACCTGTTCGTCAGGAATAAATACTTCGTTGAAAACACAGCTAAAAGTGCCACTGCCTTCTAAAGCAATAAAGTGGGAATTCTGTCGAAGCGATAATCCAGCGAACCGATCTGAGACGATCGCCATTAAGTAATCATTTCCCTCGGAAAGTTTGGCGGCGATGCCAAAGGGTTGTCCTGTACCAATATTAGAAACCCAAGGCAATATACCATTCAGTACATAACCACCTGTTTTTCGATCGGCGGTGAGGGCAATTTTTTCAATCTCAGCAAAGTGTTTCATTGGGTTTGATAACCCTGTACCACCAAGCACTTGCCCTGTTGCTATGCAGGGCAATAAATTTGTCTTGAGATAGGTATTGTCGCTGCACTGCATATACCAAGCACAGGCAATCTGACACCAAGTCATAAACCCCGTACACAAGCATTCTTCAGAGATAGCTTCAATTACTTGAATGGCTGCTTTTAAACCGTTACCCGCTCCACCAAACTCTGGCGCAACAGCTTGACCAAAGCCTCCTAATGCACCGACACGCTGCATAAAATCACGGGGATAAACACCCTCTAGATCGATACTTTGCACTTTGGGTACAAGGTCTTGAGCGATCGCGGCTTTTAATTCGGCAATCAAAGGGCTAAGGGCGATCGGTTCTTCTAAATTTTTGTTGGGAACTAATGTTGAAGCAACCTGCATAGGTCAACCTTCTTTACAAGAATGGTGAAATAGTTAGGACTTACGCACGCAGGGCAAAAAACCTTTTCTAGAAACTGGGTTTCTGAACCAGAATTCTTCATGGTTCGCGCGGACTAAGACCAGAAACCCAGTTTTTTGCAGGATATATCCACTGCGAAGCAAGCCTGTTTAAGCAAGGGATACTGCTAAATTGACAGGGTTGCGGAGTGTGTTGGCTACAGGAGACCAATTATTAGAGTGAGCAACTAAAGCTTCTAAGGCTTCGCGACTGGCATCGCCTTCTAAATTGACGTTCACACGAATATCTGTAAAGCCAAGGCGCTTTTCTGATAGATCGCCAATCCCCCAAACACCGGTGATGTTAATGTCGCCTTCTAGTTCTAGTTCCAGCTTGGTCAGAGTAATTCCACGCACGATCGCATTGGCATGAATTCCCACAGATAGGCAAGACCCTAGTGCTGCCAGTAATGCTTCTGAGGGGTTAGGGGCTGTATCTTGTCCCAGCAAGCCGGGTGGTTCATCAATGACGTGCTCTGGTAAGTCTCGTACATAGTTCAAGTTGCGAAACTGCCCTTCACAGACTGTTTTGACTTTTAATGACTTGATCGTATTTGGGTTGGCTTTCGCCGTTATTGCCAGGTTTTCTAAGCCAGCCTTGCTAACTGGGCGCAGAGAGGTTTGTGTTGAAACAGTTACTTCAGTCATAATCAACGAAATAGAACAATCTATCCAATTGCAGCCGAATTAGTTACACAGCTTTCCTTCCTATAGCTGCCACAACTGACAGCAGAGGTAGACTCTGTATAGTACGGTGAATCGGTAGGTTTACCGTATTTTGTAATATCTCATAGATTCCAAAGAATGTCAATCTTGAGGCGATCGCCTCAAGTTGGAACTGAAGCAACCAGAGGGGCAACCACAGGGGGATTGCCACCGACAACACTATTAACTTAAAAAGTGATTTCTGAACTTGACTTACTTGAGGTGCATCTGTAAAATTTTGTTTGCAATCCAGAAAATACGGTAAATCGATAAAGTTTAAGTATTTTATAGCAAATGACAGAACCCTATCGTTTTGAAACGCTCCAAGTTCATGCCGGGCAAGAACCTGCTCCTGGAACCAATGCCCGTGCCGTGCCTATTTATCAAACAACCTCCTATGTCTTTAATGACGCGGATCATGGGGCGCGTCTCTTTGCCTTGCAAGAGTTTGGTAATATCTACACCCGGATCATGAATCCGACAACAGATGTGTTTGAAAAGCGAATTGCCGCCTTGGAGGGGGGTGTTGCGGCCCTGGCAACCTCTAGCGGTCAGGCAGCTCAGCTTTTGGCGATCGCCAATATTGCCCAAGCGGGAGATAACATTGTTTCCACCAGCTATTTATACGGTGGCACCTACAACCAGTTCAAAGTGACGTTTCCTCGGCTGGGGATTCAGGTCAAATTTGTGGATGGCGATGAAGCAGAGGATTTCCGGCAGGCGATCGACGATCGCACCAAGGCACTCTATGTTGAAACGATCGGTAATCCCCAATTTAACGTGCCAGATTTTGCCACCCTAGCTCATATTGCTCACGAAAATGGCATTCCCCTGATTGTAGACAATACTTTTGGTGCAGCAGGCTATCTCATCCGTCCCATCGAACACGGTGCTGATATCGTGGTGCAGTCTGCAACTAAATGGATTGGCGGACATGGCACCTCAATCGGCGGTGTCATCGTCGATTCCGGCAAGTTCGACTGGGGAAATGGCAAGTTTCCTGTGTTTACAGAACCAGCTCCGGGCTATCACGGCCTCAATTTCCAAGAAGTTTTTGGCCCTCAAGGCTCATGGGGCAATATTGCCTTCATTATTCGTGCCAGAGTCGAAGGACTGCGGGATTTAGGCCCTACTCTCAGTCCCTTCAATGCCTTTTTGTTTTTACAGGGATTGGAAACCCTTTCCCTACGGGTACAACGTCATGTAGATAACGCCCTGGAACTGGCCCAATGGCTCAAACAACATCCCAAGGTGGAATGGGTAAACTACCTGGGATTACCAGAACATCCCTACCACGAGCGGGCTAAAAAGTATTTACAACATGGCTTTGGCGGTGTACTGAACTTCGGTATCAAGGGGGGGCTTGATGCCGGTCGCTCTTTTATCAACCAGGTGAAACTGGCAAGCCATTTGGCGAATATGGGAGATGCTAAAACACTGGTCATTCATCCCGCATCTACAACCCACCAGCAACTTACAGACACGGAACAGATATCGGCTGGTGTGAGCCCTGATTTAGTTCGGGTATCGGTAGGAATAGAACACATCGACGATATTAAAGGCGATTTTGAGCAGGCCTTTGCCGGGGTTTAGCAGATGAATTATCAGCATTTCATTTCTCCCCAAAGCCAGTTTTATCAGCTCCCAGAACCCTTTGAGCTGGAGTCTGGTAAAGATTTGATTGGAGTTCAGGTGGCCTATCGGACTTGGGGACAGCTCAATGGGGCTGGAGATAATGCTGTGCTGGTTTGTCATGCTCTAACTGGTTGGGCAGATGTGGATATCTGGTGGGAACCCCTTTTAGGGCCGGGACGGGCGTTAGATCCCGATCGCAGTTTTATTATTTGCAGCAATATACTGGGTAGTTGTTATGGAACAACTGGGCCGACCTCCATCAATCCTAAAACAGGGGCAGCTTATGGCCCAACCTTTCCTGGGATTACGATTCGGGATATGGTGCGGTTGCAAGGGGTTTTACTGGAAGCCTTGGGCGTGCGATCGCTACAATTAGCGATTGGTGGTTCTCTGGGTGGTATGCAAGTGCTGGAGTGGGCATTGCTTTATCCCGATCGAGTCCGGGCGATCGCGGTCATTGCCGCCCCCAGTCGCCACTCGGCTTGGTGCATTGGCTTGGGCGAAACCCAACGGCAGGCTATTTATACTGACCCTAACTGGCAGAATGGTTACTATAGCGCGAAACAACAACCGGATCGGGGGCTGGCTGTGGCCCGCATGATTGCCATGAGTACGTATCGTTCCTGGGCTAATTTTTCAGCTCGCTTCGGACGACAGGTTAAGTCCGATCGCGTTACTGAGTCATTTGCGATCGTGGATTATATGCGTTACCAGGGCAAAAAATTGGTGGAACGGTTTGATGCCAATACCTACATCACGTTGACCCATGCTATGGACAGCCACGATCTAACCCGTCCCGATCGGGATTATCACACGGTTTTGAGCAGTATTCAGCAGCCCGCCCTGATTGTCGCTATTAATTCGGACATCCTATATCCACCCGTTGAGCAGGAAGAACTGGCAGCCCTGATTCCCAATGCAGAACTACAATGGCTGGACTCTCCTCATGGCCATGATGCCTTCCTGATTGATATGGATGTTCTCAACAGTTTGGTCGTCAGGTTTTTATACAGATAGCAGCAGTTCTAGATGCTACTTTTTCTCCTGCGGGTGCAACTGATATATTGCCCGCGAATATTAATCAAGTAAGCAAGTAGAGAAGTAATACTAACAAAAATCTACAGAATGTGCTTGCATTTTTAAAGCCATCTGTGGAATAATAGGAGCTTGTTAGAATTAACTACGGCAGATCGATCGATTTATCGTATTTTGTTAGTCAATAATGATTAGCTCAGCTTTTGCATGGATATTGCGTTTCTTAGTTTTCAATACTTGAAATTTAGGAGGGGACAGTGTTAACCCCATTGAGAGAAATCCCATTTCCAGCTAGATTGAGACATTTTTGGAGCAAACTAAAGCATAGTTCGCTCCAAACCTTTGCTTTGCTTTTTGCAGTTGGCTTCAGTTTGAGTTTGACAGTTTCAGCCTGTGCTCCTACTCAGCAAACAAATTCAACTACTGCCCCAACTTCTACTGCCACATCGGTGGCCAGTTCTAACGCACAACAGAGCAATGTAATTCGGATCGGCTATCAAAAATATGGAACTCTAAGTATCCTTAAATCACGGGGAAGTTTAGAGAAACGTCTGGCCTCCCAAAACACATCTGTACAGTGGCTTCAATTTCCTGCCGGGCCTCAATTACTAGAAGCTTTGAATGCAGGCAGTATTGACTTTGGCCATACAGGAGAAGCGCCGCCTATTTTCGCACAGGCCGCTGGCGCACCATTGGTATATGTTGCTAACGAACCTCCTAATCCTAAAGGCGAAGCTATCTTAGTAGCGAAAGATTCTCCCATTCAAGATGTGGCTGAGTTAAAAGGCAAAAAAGTTGTATTTAATAAGGGTTCAAATGTGCAATACCTAGTGGTAGAAGCATTAAAAGCAGCCGGATTAAAATATAGCGACATTCAGCCTATTTATCTGCCCCCAGCAGATGGGCGGGCAGCTTTTGAACAAGGTAGTGCTGATGCTTGGGCAATTTGGGACCCGTTTTTTACCGTAGCGAAACGAGCTACAGAATCTCGCGTTCTTAAGGATGGAGAAGGGCTTGTAGCTAATCGGGAATTCTATCTAGCTGCCAAACCTTTTAACGAGCAATATCCAGACCGAATTAAGGCAATTTTAGAGGAACTTCAAAAAGTAGATGAATGGGCTGCAGCTCAACCAACTGAAGTGGCAAAACTGCTGTCTCCTGAGCTTGGTATTGATGTTCCAACTTTAGAAGAAATCTCACGGAGACGGCCTTACGGTGTGCAGCTAATTACGGAGGAAGTCGTTACTTACCAGCAAAAAGTTGCTGATACTTTCGTGGATTTGAAGCTGCTTCCCAAACAGGTAAAAATTAGCGAAGTGGCTCAGGTAACTAAACAATAAATAGTGATGGAAACCAAGGAAAATGGAATTATTTTGGTTTATACCGACTCACGGAGACGGACATTATTTAGCTTCAGGAATTGGAGGGAGAGCTTGCAGTTTTTCCTACTTAAAGCAAATCGCCCAAGCCGTTGACCATTTAGGATTTACGGGTGCTCTGCTGCCGACTGGACGCTCATGCGAAGACGCATGGGTAGTAGCTTCATCTCTAATGTCTGTAACGGAAAAAATGCGTTTTTTAGTTGCAATTCGTCCGGGATTAATGTCTCCTGGCGTAGCAGCACGGATGGCAGCAACGTTTGACCGGTTATCTAACGGACGCTTATTGATTAATGTGGTGACAGGCGGCGATCCGGTAGAATTAGCAGGAGATGGAGTGCATCTCAGTCACGATGCTCGTTATGAATTAACGGATGAATTCTTGACAGTTTGGAGAGCGATGCTTGAAGGTAGTAACTCCAATGACGTGCGAGAGAAAGAAGTCGATTTTAGCGGTGAATATCTCCAAATTAACGGCGGTAAAGTTCTCTTCCCACCTGTACAAACTCCCCATCCTCCCTTGTGGTTTGGCGGTTCATCGCCCATAGCACAACAAATTGCGGCTAAGCATATTGATGTCTATCTGACTTGGGGAGAACCGCCACAACAAGTGGCAAAAAAAATTGAAGCTGTGAAAAAATTAGCAGCAGAACAGGGTAGAACTGTGCGGTTTGGGATTCGCCTTCATGTCATTGTGCGCGAAACTGAAAGCGAAGCTTGGGAGGACGCAAATCGGTTGATTAAATATGTCGATGAAGATGCGATCGCAGCCGCCCAAAAAGCTTATGCCAGAATGGACTCTGAAGGGCAAAAGCGGATGACAGAACTGCACGCAGGCAACCGCGAAGCTCTAGAAATTAGCCCCAATTTGTGGGCTGGAATTGGGTTAGTAAGAGGCGGGGCCGGTACTGCCTTAGTGGGAGATCCCGATACCGTTGTTGCACGAATGTTGGAATATTGCGAATTGGGAATTGAAACTTTCATTTTTTCCGGTTATCCCCACTTAGAAGAAGCGTATCGAGTCGCTGAATTGCTATTCCCCCGCTTGCCGTTGAAGAACCAACCACCTGCAAATCAACCGCAAATGTTTAGTCCTTTTGGCGAAATTGTTGCCAACGATAAGTTTCTCCAACAAAAACAAGTTATTCCTACGAGCGCATCATGAACAAAAAATGGCTCAAAAACCCCTATTTTCAGCAGGTGATTCCCTGGATTGTACCGATTGTGCTGATTGTTAGCTGGCAACTTTTAGTGCAGGTGGGTTGGCTTTCGACAAGAGTTTTACCCGCACCAACAGGTGTTTTAAGTGCAGGAGTTAGATTGGCAATTACCGGGGAACTGTTTCACCATATCGGAATTAGTGCTTGGCGTGCCGTCGTTGGTTTCATCATCGGCGGAGGAATTGGTTTAACTCTTGGTTTCCTCAACGGTCTTTCTCCAATCGCAGAAAAGCTGCTAGATACTTCTGTACAAATGGTTCGTAATGTTCCCCACCTCGCCTTAATTCCCCTAGTAATTTTATGGTTTGGAATTGGCGATGTAGCTCGGTTATTTTTGGTGGCTTTGGGTGTGTTTTTCCCAATGTATATCAATACATTTCATGGCATCCGCAGCGTCGATGCCGGATTGATTGAAATGGGAAAAGTCTATGGTTTGAGTCCTACATCTCTTTTGTGGCAAGTTATTCTGCCTGGGGCTTTGCCTTCAATTTTGGTAGGCGTGCGATATTCTTTGGGGATTATGTGGCTGACGCTGATTGTCGCAGAAACAATTGCTGCGGATTCTGGTATTGGTTACATGGCAATGAATGCTCGCGAGTTCTTGCAAACTGATGTTGTGGTGTTGAGCATTATTATGTATGCTTTGTTGGGTAAGTTTGCAGATGCGATCGCCAGAAAGTTAGAAAAGAAATGGCTGGCTTGGCATCCCAATTATCAGCCCGCTTAGCTATAAAAAAGCAGGAATAAGAAAGAAAAATGAGAGTGTCCCCTTTTTCTTTCTTATTTTCTCTAGAAATGCTGTCCTTCACGATCTGCTCAGTTAGTGTTTTTTACGTATAAAAGCTGGGATTGGGGAGATGATCGTTGAATACCCAGTTACCCAGCTCGTAAATTTTATAGTCAACAGAATCATGTAGCGTAAACGTTCTCAGATTACGCCAGTAGCGATCGAAACCATATTTACTGGTGGTAGCATGCGCCCCCATCACTTCAAAAATGCGACTTGTCACATCTAAACCTGTTTTTGTGGCAGCAACCTTTGCTGTTGCGATCGCTGCCTGCTCCACAACTTCAATGATCTCCAGTCCTAATACACGATCCATGCTGAATGTTTTCTCCTATTGCACCTCCTGGCTACTCCACGGCTTTGGAGGCGCTCACTGCCTGTGAGTCGGATTTTGAGCTTTTTAGCCAACAGGTCTATGAAACTCACGACCGTGAGAGCGAAGACTAGGAATTTTTTATCCCATCATGGTTTTGACGGCGAGGATTACAACAGTCGCCAAAAAAATCCGACGTAACCAGCGATTGCTAAGTTTGAGAGCCACCTGTGAGCCGATGATGCCCCCAATAAACATGGCAATACCTAAGATGATGCCCAATCGATAATCAACGATGCCAGCCGCTGTGAAAACCCCCGTTGCAACGAGCGAGGAAAAGATATTCACCAGCTTGGTTGTAGCGATCGCTTCCACAAAAGTCATCCGAAAGAGCGCCACATAGGCAGCCGTTAGCAAGGTGACGTACCCGCCACTGAAAAAACCACCATAGATACCCAGCCCAAACGTTGCCACATAACCGAGTAGTTGGGCTGCCCGTGATGGGCGATCGGCTGCCGGAAGAACGCCACCTCGATGATTCGCGATCGAGAAAACAGCAACCGCAATCATGGCAGCCGAAACAATCTGCGGTAAGGACTTTGACGGTATTACCAGGACTAATCCTGCTCCTAGAATTGAGCCAATCAGAGTCAGCCCAATCAAGAGAGGCAAGCGTCTTAGATTAATCGTCTGTTGCTTCAGAAACGGTAACGTTGCACCAATACTCATAAACGTGAGTGCCAGCATATTAGTGGCTAAAGCCGTGCGCGGTGCAATGCCCATCTGCAACATTACAGGCACCGTAATTAAGGAGGTGCTGCCTGTAATCACGCTGATCGTGCTGGTCGCTAAAAAAACTGTAATCAGGATCAGTAGTTGAAGGGAAACCATATAGGTTCTATAAGTTCCCTTACGCTAATTGGGTAGCCGAAACAAAGGTCGTAACCGCACCCCGATCGCAGTTCCCAGGAGTGCAGCCACAATCCACAGCCAGCCGTGCAAACTGGTAGACGCGATCGCCCCAAAGAACCCACTCACATTGCAACCGTAGGCAAGAAATGCACTGTAGCCCATCAGTAAGCCACCTAATATCGCCGCCGCTAGAATCTGTTTGGAAGGCCTAAAAGTTGGAACCCATCGCCCTGCTAACCCTGCAGCCAGCAGCGATCCTAGAACGATCCCACCATTCATCACCGAACTGGCATCTGCAAACACGCCATTCGCGAGAGCAGCCTGAGCGTTTGCAGTCTTCCAAAATGGGCTGCTGGTGGAGTCCCACCCCAAAAACGATGCAATCTGGGCCGCCCACAGCGCAAAGCCCCAGGTAATCCGCCAGGGTTGGCCAGACACGATCAGCGTCAGCCAGTTGAGGAGTGACAGCGCGATCGCACCTGTGAGTAGCGACCAAGGGCCGTAAATTAGCTGAGTTAGCGAAGAGGGGAAAAGCGGAGGGGAAGAAGTTAGGGGAGGAGAAGAAAGAGCTTTTGCAGAAGGGAAAATGCGCTGGAGGGCAACAAACAAAGCAGCGAAAATTGTTAGTTGCAAAACCACTGCCCAAAACCAGCCAAGATTATCTGCCAAAGAAATCGCCGGCAAAGCAGGCAAATTCACCCACAACTGTCGGGTTAAGCTAGCTGCAAATGCCCCAATGCAAAATGTCACCAGCGTCACCAGCAGAGTGAGACTGCCAGAACCAACGGTATACAAAGTACCACAACCGCAGGCCCCCCCAAGCTGCATCCCAATCCCAAACACGAAGGCGCCGATCGCCCCTTGAACGCCTACAGGAGAAACAGCACCCCGCACTTGCTGCCCAAATACGGTTCCGGCTGCCAGAGTCGGCGCAAACAGAACGGTAGCGATCGCCAGCATGATAATTTGTGCGATCGCTCCCCGCGCGTCTCTATGCACAAGTAACTTGCGGTAGGCACTGGCAAAGCCAAAGCTAGAATGGTAAAGTGTTAGCCCCAGCAACCCACCAATCAAGAACAATAGGCTTTGCTGCCAACCATAACGAGTGAGTGTAATTGCCCCAACAGTAAAAAGTGCTAAGGCGATCGCAATTATCAAGCGATCGGGACGAAAAGGAGCCCATAACGGCTCACCAGAAACTGATGAACTCATTTTTACTACTTTTTAGGTGGGCTCTTCGGTTGTTCCGGGGGCGGATCGCAACTGCCTAAAGCGGGTTGACTTAGCGGTACAAAATCCAACCCAAATATTACTGCCACAGTAGCAAAAACAACAAGTGATGAAATCAAAACTTTCATACATTACACCTTTAAATGTTGAACTGCTTAGCACCCAATAACTAAACTTTTTCCGGCCCAGTTTCAACTGGCAAATTAGACGTACTGTACTCAGTCCAAGAACCGTCGTAGATCCGAACTTTAGGATATCCCAAAAGATGTTTTAGCACAACATACTGTAATGTTGCTTCACGCCCAGTGCTGCATGACACAATCACATCATCTGAAGGCTTAATCTTCTTGTCCGCCAGGATTTTGCGAATCTCATCCAGTGACTTCAACTGATGAGGGTTTTTGAGCTCCTCCTGAGAGTTTTCGGCTTCCGTAAACGCAGGCCAGGGAATATTTTTCGCACCAGGAATGTGCCCGTTGCGTACCCAGATATCTTTCTCACCTCGGAATAAATCACCTGGTCTAGGATCGATAAAAACAACACCTGGTTTACCAATTAATTCTCCAACCTGTTGAAGGTTAACGCGAAGTGAGGGATTATCTTGAACCGCAAACTGTGTAAATTTGTATTTGGGATATTCCTTAACAACAGGTTGCCCAGAGGCTTTGTATCCTGTATATCCCCCATCTAAGACTGCAATATCTTTTACTCCCGATCGCTCTAGTAAATAGGCAACCATTGTCGCTCCCAAAATATCTCGTGCATCGGAATAAACGAGAACGCGACTGTTACTGCTAACACCCGATCGAGAAAAGAGCGAAGCTAATTTCTGGGTATCCCAATACTGCACGGGCAAAAATCCGTCGGGGCCACGAAATGCAGTATCTGCAATGTGTACTGCGTTTGGAACATGGCCTCCAATATACTCCAGAGGCGCATTTCGCACATCCAAAATTCGCAAATTTGGATCTTTTGCGTTGGCTGCTACCCAATTGGGAGAAACAAATTGAATTTTGGCACTGGGGGTTGCAGTCAGCGGTGAAATCGAGAATAGTGAAACTCCCAGAAAGGTTGCGATCGCCACTATTACCAAAACAGAGGGCTTGAGGGATCTTTTCCAGATTCCCCGCAAAAATCTCAAATTCATAACTATAAATCTCCTTAATCAGATGCCATCAACAAGTCAATAACCCAACATTCATTAACGTCAAAAGAAGGCAGGAGGCAGGGGGCAGTTCGTTAGAAACACCCCAGAAATCAAAAATAGCAGTAACCTACGTCTGGCAATGGCAAGCCACTTGCTCATGATTCGCCTCCTCAATTCCTTGCTAAATGTCTGGTTTAATTAGGACTTACGCAGTTTATACTATAACTCGATTGGTTTACCGTAGTATAGCTGAATTTTATCTTACAGCAAAGCACACTCAAGATCAATGGATGGTTAAAAAGACCAACTCGACTGTTGGTGGTGGTATGGGCAACTCCCTTGCCAATATGCCATGGCGCTCAATCAGCTTGATTAGCAAGGCGCGGTTAGCTGTTTTTAACAGGCGAGTCGCTACTAGAGAACCACTGAAGCCAGCACCGACGATCGCGCGATCGTTGTTGGAGTATCAGAAATCATCAGTATTGTCGGAACCATATCAACATCAAATAGAAGAGTTCGGCTTCTCAGTATTTGAAGTTGTCACAGTCATTAACTGACCTACACCCCAAATCGACGGTGTTTTGCCGATCGCTTGCAGAATATGGTCGTGGGCTGCCATCACTGCCCTCAAGATGCAAAAGATATCTATAGGAACAATTTAATAACGGTAATAGTGGTAAAATACGGTTTACTTACTGAGATACAGTATTTTAACATTGCTTGCCATCATAATTCAACAATTTGGGAAAATTCAAGCATGAGTCAAATTCTGCAAGAAGTGCTGTCTGCTAACCAGGAATATGCTGCGACCTTTGGCAACAAAAGCAATTTGCCCCTACCTCCTGGTCGTCGCTTTGCCATTCTAACCTGCATGGACGCTCGCCTCGATCCAGCAAAATGTGCTGGGCTGGCAGAAGGGGATGCCCATGTCATTCGTAATGCTGGAGGACGGGCAAGCGATGACGCAATTCGATCGCTCGTAATCTCTTACAAGCTATTGGGAACTCGTGAATGGTTCGTCATTCACCATACGGATTGTGGAATGCAACTCTTTACCGACAGCATCATCCGAGAACTATTGACAAACAGCCTGGAAACCGCTGTAATCGACGAAAATGGTTGGCGAGATGTAGGGCAGGGTTCAGGTTCGACAGAAGGTGAATTTGTCGATTGGTTAACCTTCAAAGATTTGGCAGAAAGCGTGTTTGTGGATGTCAAACGAATTCGCAACCATCCCCTTGTGCCACCCACCATTCCGATTTATGGCTTTATTTACGATGTGAAAACAGGGCAATTGATTGAAGTTCCCAGCGCAACTGAAGTCGGTCGAGCAACAGTTCCAGCTATCGCGTCATCGTAATAAACGATCGCAAAAATGCAGAATGCTTTGCGGTTGTCTCAACTATGAATTAGTGCTTTTCACGCTCTCACCATTATTGCAACTATGAGCCATTTGATTGAATACGAAGACGCAAATGAGGAAGTACGGGCAGTCTATGACGACATTCGCGCGACACGCAAAACCGAGTACATCAACAACTTTTGGAAAGCGATCGCCAACCATCCGCCTACCCTGCAACGTACCTGGCAGAATGTGAAGGAGGTGATGACGGGTCCGGGAGAACTCGATCCCCTCACCCGCGAGTTAATCTACATTGCTGTCAGCGTTACAAATGGTTGCCCATACTGCATTTCATCTCATACAGCCGCAGCGCGAGCCAAGGGAATGGATGATGCCATATTTGGGGAACTGATGGCGATCGTGGCAACCGCAAACGCTACGAACCGACTGGCAAATGGCTATCAAATTCCGGTGGACGAACAATTCAAATTACAATCACCTCAATGAGGAGCGTCCAGATTGCAAGTATGAACCCACAAGCATTGAGTGCCTTTATTCCAAGCGCAGGCTATGCCGTGGCTGAGTAAATGCTTGCCTAAACCTCGACCAATGTAGTCCGGTTTCAAACCAAAGTAAACAATCTCCGTTGAGTAAAAGCGTGCCGCACTACCTTCCTGATGGTTCGCTAGTTCAATGTATCCCGCTGGTGTACCATTTACATACAAAACATGAACGCTAGTTCTTGGGACTAGCAAAAGTTTTTTAATTTGCCGATCTGAATAACTAGGAGTGTCTCATGGTTAGATCTGACCAAACAAATCCACTCTTCCCTGAGTCTGCACAATCCATCCCCACAATCACCTACGATGCTCACAAAGTACCGCTGGCATTTTTGCACAACTGCGGCAGGTGGGAAGGAACCGCAAAGCGAGTCACCAAAGCAGGGGAGTTGATCGATGAACATCTAGTGCGCGTCGAAATCGAAATTGAGGGAGCGCAGTATGTTCAAACGAATACCGTTCGTATTGGTACACCGAGAGAAGTCGTCGCTAAATACTACGGTGATTTCCGTGATGGTGTGCTGGTGTTTCCGCTCACCGACGAAGTGTACACATTAGGTGGCGAGAAGGCGACGGCATTTTCTGGTATCGCTTGGGCAGTGACCGACGATATCATTGTCTACCGGGGCAGTCGCACATTGCAAACTACGAAGACGTACTATAACGAATTGATTGCACTCGTTGATGGCAATCACAGAGTCCGTACCACTCAGCTTTATGAGGATGGGGACTATAAGCTAGTGACGATGATTGATGAAATGAAAGCATCGCTCTAGCTACACGAACCAGAATTTATCCAAAGTCGAATGTCTGAGATAAGTATAATTTTATACTATCTGCTGAACATCAAAATCATGATTGGATATCAGCTAAGAAATGACTTGGATATTGATGCAGTTATTGAACTTTATCGAGCTTCGACTTTAGGAGAGAGAAGACCGATTGATAATTATGAACCCATGACTCGAATGATTTGCAATGCCAATCTGATACTAACAGCTTGCGATACAGAGTTATTAGTGGGTATATCTAGAGCAATTTCTGATTTTAGCTATATGACAACTCGATCGACAGTAGAGATTTCTCAGATTCCCGTTATCGATATCAGTTCGTTGGTATCGGGTAATCGCCTAGATACTGTTGCAAACCAAATCCGACAAGCTTGCCGCGACACAGGTTTTTTTTACATTGTCGAGCATGGTGTAGACCAAGGCTTGCAAAACCGTTTGGAGCAACTGAGCCGTCAGTTTTTTGCTCTAGATTTAGAAACCAAAATGCAAATTCGGATGGCGCTGGGAGGTCGGGCATGGCGCGGCTACTTTCCGGTTGGAGGTGAACTGACGAATAGTAAACCAGATTTGAAAGAAGGAATTTATTTTGGCTCGGAATTGAATCAAACCCATCCCGCTGTTCAAGCAGGTATTCCCATGTTTGGAGCCAATCTGTTTCCACAGATTCCCCAGTTTCGCGAAACAGTGCTGGAGTATCTAGCAGTCATGACCCAACTGGGTCACGCAGTAATGGCTGGAATTGCCCTGAGTTTGAACTTAGAAGCATCTTACTTCCGCGATCGCTATACGACAGATCCCCTGATTTTATTTCGCATCTTCAACTACCCACCACAAAGCAATCTGCAAGGGCAATCCTGGGGAGTGGGAGAGCATACCGATTACGGTTTGCTCACGATTCTCAAGCAGGATGATTTAGGTGGGTTGCAAGTAAAGACACGATCGGGCTGGATTGATGCGCCGCCGATCGCCAACTCCTTTGTTTGTAACATTGGCGATATGCTCGATCGCCTCACAGGTGGACTTTATCGCTCTACTCCCCATCGAGTCAAGAATGTGTCAGCACGATCTCGCCTCTCATTTCCCTTCTTCTTCGATCCCAATTTCAATGCTGAACTCCACCCGATCGAAATCAAGGGAGCGATCGTCGATGATAACAAAAACGAACGTTGGGACAAAGCCAGCGTTCACGAGTTTCGCGGCACTTACGGCGATTATGTCCTCAACAAAGTTGCAAAGGTTTTTCCCCAATTGCGCCAGGAAGTTTTTTAACACTCCCCGATCGCACTGAACTAAACACTGAACCAAATACTGAACCAAGCACTGAACCATCCAGCCTAAATACATCCTGCATTCTAGAGATGTGGGAAGCATGGTTAACCAATGTTGCTTTCCCCAACTGATGAGTCGATCTAAGTAATTACTAAGGGGTAGCGAGATGTTTAATCCTACAGAAGCGATGGTTAATACTTGCATTGAAAGGTTGCAACACGGTTATCGCCAGACTTACGGCAGTCTTAGCCCCGATTGTATGGAGATCCTTGGTTGGGCTGGCAATATGGCTTTGGAAATGATTGCCAACAGTGACGCACCCTATCACAATGTAGAACATACCGTTTTAGTAACGCTGGCAGGGCAGGAAATTTTACTAGGCAAGCAGATGCTTGAAGGTAATGTTTCCTGTAAAGATTGGTTGAACGCGATCGTCTCTTTGCTGTGCCACGATATAGGCTACGTTAGGGGAATTTGCCGGCAAGACAGGCCTTCAGAAGGAGCCTATGCTACAGGTGTAGGGGACACTACTATCTATTTACCTTTTGATTCGACTGATGCCTCCTTAACTCCCTTTCATGTAGATCGAGGAAAACTCTTTATTGAGGAACGATTCAGCGATATTCACCCGATCGATCGCGAAGCTTTGAAGCGCAATATTGAGCTAACCCGTTTCCCGGTACCAACAGATGAAGAACATTCAGATACCAACAACTATCCTGGTTTAGTAAGAGCGGCCGATTTAATCGGTCAACTTGCCGATCCCCGCTACTTACAAAAAATTCCTGCCTTATTTTACGAGTTTGAAGAAACTGGTGCTAACAAGGCTTTTGGTTATCACTCTCCTGCTGATTTGCGGAAGAACTACCCAGCTTTTTTCTGGAACGTTGTCTCTCCCTATATTAAATCCGCCCTGCGCTACTTAGAGGTAACACAATCTGGCAAACAGATTATTGCTAACCTCTACGCCAATGTATTTCGGGTAGAACACGCTAGCCATCTTCTTTCCCAAACTATTAGCTTGCAGTCTAAAGGGGTTCAATTTTCAACAGCAGCAGCAATGATTTGAGCTTCATCAAAAGACAGATGAAATCGATCTTGACACCATCTTTCTACCACGGCTTTAGCCGTATAACGAACTTCCAAGCTGGTCGTCGCAGCAAAACGATCGAGCCATTCAGTGCGGTTATAGAACTCATTGTAAGCCTGATGCGTCAGCTCCAAAAGGCGCTCGCTTGGTAACTCTTTGGTTTCATAAAGAATTTCCCCCCAATAGTTTTTACTATCTTTAAGCATTCGCTCGGCCCAGGCAGTAGGTGGCTCTCCCCGCTCGCAAACTCGATCGAAAAATGGCGTTCCCGGGTAGATTTCTAAAGGGTAGAAATGAGCAAAATCTAAATTTAGGTATTTGGCAAATGCCATAGTTGTTTCAATATCCGATGCTGTCTCATCCGGTCCTCCTAAAATAAAAGTTCCTGCCAGCCGCATATCGGGTACTGTACTCTTGACATTTTCACAAGCTGCGATAACGATCGCAGTTGTTAAATGCTTGTTCAGACTTTTGAGTTGGCGATCGGAACCTTTTTCAATTCCCATATTGATTTGACGGCAACCTGAGTTATACAGACTGCGCAGGCTTTGAGAATCTAAGGCTGCAACGGCATCACATCTCAAATCCATCTCCCATTTAATCTCACCTACTTCTGCGATTAATAAATTACAAAATTTCTGAACTTCTTGATTTAATGTTATAGATTTCACAAACAGACAATCATCATAAAAAATAAATCCAGTAATTTGAAAACGTTCAACACATTCTCTCATTTCAGCAAAGAGCCCATCTAAGCTGCGACGCGCAACTTGATTCCCGCGCAACATAGGCGAAACACAAAAGTTGCAGTGATAGGGGCATCCGCGAGAGGAATAGATCGGTGTGATGGAGCCATCAAATACGTTTCTGCGTAAAGAAGGGCGATAGCGATGATTTTCTAGTAAATGTCTTGCTGGAAAAGGGATTCGATCGACATCTTCAACCAATGCGATCGATGCAACTTCCTCTCTATGCCAAGACACACCTGGTATCGAAATTCCCATATTGCCTGCGTGTAAAGCATTGACTAGAAGAGGAAAAGCTTCTTCTCCGTCACCGCGGATTATCGCTGTCGCCTCCAACAGATCGAAGAAAATAGGTGTTTGGCTGGGCATAGAAGCAAAAGGGCCGCCATACACAATAGGTATTTTCGGATATTGTTTTTTTAGTGCTTTGGCTAAAACATAGATCGATTTAAGAGCCGGCGTGGTTGTTGGTCCAACACCCACACATTTTAAAGGGGTAATATTCTCTAGTTTTTTATTAAGATACTGTTGGAATTTTTCGAGGCCTACAGGACTTTGCGAGCCGCAGTCTAAGGCACAATCTAGGATCGCAACGGAAAATCCTTGCGCTTCCAGACACGATGCAATGTAAGCAAGACCGATCGGGGGAATGATGCCGCTACCTGCTCTGCGATGATAGGGTGGATGAACTAGCAAAACATCTACAAATTCCATGTTTTTTTTTGTGTTTCTTTGCCAAGGCATTAATCAATATTAAACTACTAATCAGTAGAATTTGAGTTGAGTTTTTCCCTACATTTTAGGTGACAATTTCTGTGTAATCCTCAATGGCTCCTAAATCTTTAAGCACGGCTTTCTGAGCCTCTGTTACTCCTGTGACGCCAGCGATATTCATGCGTTCGTAGGGCCGATCGCTGCTTAACGTCTTCACGCACTGACTGGTCTGCACTGACCAGAACTTGATAGTTTCATCGCTGCTACTGCTGGCTAGGGTTCGATCGTCGGGACTAAAGGCAACCGACCAGATAATTTCGGCGTGTCCTTCCAGAACCTTCAGGCATTGACCCGTCTCTACATCCCACAGCCTAACACTGCGGTCAGTCCCCGCACTGGCAAGCAGATTGCCCTTGTGGCTGAATGCGACCGACCACACGGAGTTTGTATGTCCTTCTAATGTGGCAAGGCATTCCCCCGTGCTAGCGTTCCAGAAACGAACGGTGCGATCGGCACTTCCGCTAGCTAGGATATTACCGTTAGGACTGAACGCCACTGACCAAACACGGCTGGTATGTCCCTGTAGAGTCTTGATACATTCACCTGTTTTGATGTCCCACAGGCGCACGACTTCCTCATCGCTGCCACTAGCAAATATTTGACCGTGAGGACTAAACGCCGCCGACCAAACCCGACTGTTATGACCTGTGAGCGTGTTTTGACACTGACCCGTGCTAACACTCCACAAGCGTATAGTTCTATCTTCACTGGTGCTGACAGCGATATTGCCATCCGGGCTGAAGGCTACCGACCAGACTCGGTTAGTATGACCTTGCAACGTCTTGAGACATTGACCCGTTTTGAGATCCCACAACCGGATGTTCCCGTCATCGCTACCGCTGGCTAATATGCTGTCGCGATCGCTGAAGGAAACTGCTCTAGTCTTGCCGATGTATCCTTGGATAGTTTTGAGGAATTTAGCTGTACCGATATCCCATAGCTGCACGCCTCGATCGTTCCCGATGCCAACGATATTGTCGTTGGGGCTGAAGGCAACCGACCACATCACGCTGGAATAGCCCCATATCGTCTTGATGGTTCTCTCTGTATTGCTATCCCGCAGCCTAATGGTTTGGTCTTCTCCACTACTGGCGAGGATATTACCGTCAGGACTGAAGGCAAGCGACCAAATGCGGTTGGTGCGTTCCTTGACTGTCTTGACAACCTGTCCGGTATTAACATCCCACAACCGGATGTTACCGTCATCCCCACTGCTAGCAAGGGTGCGACCGTCGGGATTGAAGGCGACTAACCACACCTGTTCGGTGTGTCCTTGCAAAATCTTGAGGCATTGACCTGTGTTGGCATTCCACAAGCGCACGGTTTGGTCGAAGCTACCGCTAGCCAGGGTATTGCCATCGGGGCTAAAGGCGATCGCTGTGACCGAATTGCTATGTCCGTTTATAGTTTGCAAACACGAACCTGTTGTTGCATCCCACAACTTAATCGTCCCATCTCCGCTACCGCTGGCGAGAGTGCGGCCGTCGGGACTCCAGGCCACTGACCACACCCAATCGCTGTGTTCTGATAAAATTTTCAGGCATTGACCTGTGTTGGTATCCCACAAGCGAATCGCGCGATCGTTACTACCGCTGGCGAGGAGGCTACCATCACAGTTGAAAGCAACCGACTTCACCCAACTGGTATGTCCTTGCAACACCAGAACGCATTGACCGGTGCTGACATCCCACAGACGAACGGTTTGGTCTTGGCTGCCACTGGCGACAATTCGACCGTCGGGACTGAAAGCGATCGCCCAGGGCCAATCACTGTGACCCCGACAGGTCAACAACGGTTCGCCATCTGTGACTCTCCACAGGCGAATGTCACCATTGGCAATCCCCGCCGCTAGCAACCTGCCATCGGGGCTAAACGCCACAGCAGAAACAGTTCCAAAAGCTTGAGTAAAGACAGATTTGGCTAAATCGGTACCAGCAAAATTCACTTCTGGCAAATTCCATCCTTGGAGGTAAGCTTGCCAAATGGTGAGATGGGAAAAATCCTGTCCCCTTAAATCCGTCTCTAGTTGGCGGGATAAATTCAGTATGTTTCCCGCTACATATCCAGCTCTTTGCGGAAACTTTTCTCGCAGAGTCGAGATAATTTCAGTCAATCGGGCTTCTAAACCGATTTTATTGCCCAAACTATTGATTAATCTATCTTGAATCGGTTGCAGGAGCAGGCGGCTTTGACTTTCTCTAACGTAGTCTTTAGCTAACGCCTTCATGAGAGAGTGGCTGTTAAGTATTTCAATATTTTTTTCGCTAATTTCTGCACAAGCTATGTTAATTAATCCTTCTGTTACATATTCCAGGATGACTGGCTGCAATCCGAAGGCTGCTTTGGTCTTTTCCAAAGGTAACAATCTTTGTAAAGATTGCAAAGTCGAAGTTATTTTCTCTTTAGCTAAAGGAGATAAAATATCTTCTCTCAGTTCGGACAGCGATGATTGTTCGCGATTAATTGCCAGCCAATAAACGATTTCTTTCTCGTCATGCGATAAGCGTTCAAAATGCCAATCTAATAAATCTCGCAAGTCATTAAATAAAGGTTTTCCCTGGCTTAAAAATTCCGACAAATCGCCAAAAAACACTTCTTCAATATGTCGGGCTGCCAGTTCTAGAGCGAGGGGATTGCCATTATAAAACTCAACAACTTCTTTCCATTCTGAATCCGAACCCAAAAAATTACCGATTTCATTAAAAATTCTCTGTCCGTCCGACTCATTCAAACCGCTTAAATTGAGCGATCGCACTGGTTTTGCTTTACCTTCTAGTAGCGCAATTTCGTGGGGTTTTTCCCGGCTGGTGAGCAGCAAGCAGCTTTGATGGGGGACTTCGCCAACCCGCCTCAACAACTCACCGTATCCTTGATATCCTTCTCGATATTGCCCCGCCCCTTCCCCGCCTTGTAGAATTGACTCTGCATTGTCCAGGATTACCAAACAGCGAGACTCGCGAAAATAGTGGAGCAGCAGTGATATTTGAGCGTTTAAAGTGTCCGGTAAATCGGTTTCTTTTTGGTCAGAGAGGAGTTTAATTAAGTCTGTCAGAATGTCTGTTACTGGTGGAGCATTCAGCAGAGAGCGCCAAATCAGATAGTCAAATTCATCTTGAATCCCTTTTGCTAATTCCAAAGACAGATCGGTTTTGCCAATGCCACCCCTTCCCAACTTCACCGATAGTTGGGTTTTACCAATACCGCCCATGCCCAAAATTGCCACCAGCCTGCAGCGATCTTTGAGCACCCATTGCTCTAGTGTGGTAAGTTCCTCAGCACGTCCAAAAAATACGGGGACATCGGGTGCTTCCCCCCAATCTTGACATTTTGTAGCAATTAATTCTTCCGATTCGGCAACATCTTCTTCGCGGGCTCCGACAGCCTGACAAATCTGGATAAATGTCTCGGATTGAATAGGCACTCGCCGCCAAAACCGCCTTAAGGTTGCTTCGGAAGTCAGGGCAGTGTCGTACCAAGACACTGAGTATTTTGTCCAGCCTTTCTGCTTGCGCAGCCGATCGACAATTTCTAGTCCTTGCGTTGAGGCTCTAACAGAATTTACCATAGTTGTTTATTCTTAAACTTATCTTTTATTGTTTAAACTGCTTCTAAAAACCTGGACAAACCTACCCACAGGTAATTTGAGCCCACGTATTAAGTCTGCGGTGTAACTTGAGCTCGATCGCCACGCTTAGCTTGCGCTTGGCAGATACCCGACATCGCTGCTCGACATCAGCCTTAACCAGTGGCTCCCAGTTAGAGACAAGGGTAGTAATCGTGTCTGCGATTAACTACCGAGCACCGACCGACAAACATATTAAATTGATACCAAGCGCCCCATACGTGCTTCCTAGGGTTCACCCCTAGGTAGGCGGATACGGGGCGCGACAATCTCTCACTGAAGTTCATACCTCTCCTGGCAATTGCCCAATTCAGCAGCAATATCCCAGTATAGTCCATACATCCGAGCGTATTTAACCAGTCCAATTAAACTGGTGTAAGCACCGATTGCGACTAAATAAAGAAATGCCACGATTGGATAAAATCGACTCCAAAAGCTGATAAAAACGACTCGGTGCCCAGCTAGACAGCATCCGAGCATACTTGGCACTTTTCTTCCTTAACTGTGCTTTCTTACCAGTAAAATCTAAGGATTCGCAAACAATCAGACAAGCGAAGGCAGTAGCTAATTCAGCTAGCTGCAAGATGGCATCTACAATTTGAGGATCTTGTTTGCCATGAGGTAAACCCCTTCTATTAGTTGGCAAGTACGGCCTGGTTCAGCGTCGCAGCCAGTGCCCGTGCCTGCTCGCGCAGTTCTGGGACAGCAATCGTTTCCCATAAATCACCTCTGCGCGGGGTACCCAAAGTATAGAGCAGACTTGAGCGCTTGCCCCGAGCATCTAATACGGCACCATCAGCAGCAGTATCCAATCCCAAACCGATGTCGTTGGGGCGGATCAACCCTCGGCCGCGCAAATTGGCGATCGGCGGTTGGGGCAATTGGCGATAATCTATTTTTACCCCTGTGCAATTCACCGCGCGGCTGACCTGCAAGACCCGATTCGTTTGCGTTTGGCGATCGCGAACCGTAACAGCCACCCCATCAGGTGCTGCTTGATAGTCCTGAATGCGGCCTGCGGTAACAGTCAGTTGCCCTGATTCCAGCATTGCCCGGACAACATCCCCCATTTCAGGGGCAATCCGATGCCGGTGCACATCCCAATAGGGGGTGGCATGGCGCAAAAACCGTCGCTGCTCGACGCGGCCGAGTTGTTGCCACAGTTGCTGGGTGATGGGGCGCAGGGAATCGATCGCCGATCGCCAGTCGTAGCCCTGCTGGGCCGCCGTCTGCACCTCACTCCGAATGCACCGCAGCAAGCCCCGAATCGTTTTGGGCGCGGTGTCTGGGGTCAAAAAGGCGGGATAGGGTTTGGTCGATCGATGCGTCAGCGGCAACAAGCCCCGGCGAGACACGGCGTAAATTTTGCCTTGATGGTGGCGCGAGTGGAGCGACACCGCCATATCCATCATTGTCAGTCCAGTGCCAATCAGCAACACCGGCGCATCAAGCTCAAGCCCTGCCAAGGCCGAAGCTGACCAGGCATGGCGGAGGTAGGGGGTGTCATCGTCTTTAGTTTGCGATGCAGTGGGAACTGCTGGCGCGTTTCCCACTGCCAGCACAATTTTGTCTGCCACGAAAGCACGGCCGCTCCGCAGGGAGACGATCGCACATGAGGCTTGTGGCTCCACTGCCACCACTTCATCGATGACGCGCTTGAGCCGAACCTTACTCGATGCCGCGGCTTCAGCTTCCTCCAGAATCGACTGAATGTAAAGCCCGTAGATATGACGGGGAATGAAACTGCTGGCGTCCAGGTCATTGGGCAGGAATGCCGCCAATTCGCTGCGGTTATAGTCCAGCCAGCGCAGCAGATGGCCGGCATCGTCGGAAAAGGCACTCATCTTGCCTGCAGATACATTCAGCAAATGGCTGGTGTCATCGGTGCTGTATGCAATTCCCCTGCCAATCTCGTGACTGCGATCGATCAGCTGGATCAGCAGGGGTCGGTTGGCTGTTTTCAACAGGTGAACCGCTACGAGACAACCACTAAAGCCAGCACCGACGATCGCGATCGTTGTTATAGGATCGGAAGTCAGCATTTTAGGAACACTATCAGCATCAAATAGAAGAGGAATGTATTTATTTTTAAGACATCGGATATATGAAAATATATCGCTGCTTCTGTCTCCAACACTTACCCACAACCGGGAATTTTTAATTACCTGGTTTCCAAACTACTTCTTCAACTTTTAGCTGCTTGGGAATTAAGCCGAGTTCAAAAAAAGTATCCGCAATTTCCTGTTGCTCGGCAACCATATCAGCTTGGATCGGTTCAAATCCATAACTCCGCCGTCGCGTCACTACATCTAAGATAGAAACATCAATTTTCAGAATGGGAGCGAGAATCTTGACTACTTCTGTGGGATTCGCATCCGCCCAAGCCGCTACTGCTTGAGTTTCTTCTCTAATTGCCTCAATAATTTTGAAATTAGACTGAGCAAATGAGCGATTAGCTAAGTAAAAATCTCGGTTAGCTGCTAGTCCTTTACTATCTTTAACAACACGAACATCTCTTGGCGCTTGAGCTGCTGCATAAAACGGGTCCCAAATTACCCAAGCATCTACATTACCTTGTTGGAAGGCAGCTCTGGCATCGGCTGGTGTCAGGTTGACAGGCTCAATCTCAGTCCATTTTATCCCTGCGGATTTCAGTGCTTTTGCTAACAGGTAATTGGCGCTTGAACCTTTTGTAAAAGCTATTTTCTTACCCCGCAAATCTGCAAGGGTTTGAATTGCCGAATTAGCAGGAACTAAAATACCTGAACTGCGGTCTTTGGGGGCGCTTCCGCCAATGTAAAGCAGGGGTGCGTTAGCAGCCTGGGCAAAGACTGGAGGAGCGTCCCCGGTGCGCCCGATGTCGATGCTGCCGGCGTTTAGTGCTTCCAGCATCGGGGGGCCTGACTGAAATTCTTTCCACTCAACGGATACACCTAGAGGCTGCAAGCGTTTCTCTAAGCCGCCTCTAGCTTTGACTAGCGTGAAGGGGTCTAATTTCTGATGACCGATGCGGACTACCTGAGCTTGAGCTGCTGCGGGGGAAGCGGCGGGGCTTGCAGAGCCCGTAGGGGTGGGAGTATTGCAGGAGGCGATCGCCCAATTTAAGCTGATTCCCAATAGAAATAGCGCTGCTAGGGAAAGGTGCGATCGCCATAATTGAGCAAGGAATGAAATCAGTCTTTTGAGCATAAACAATAATATTGCTTGTTGGTAACTTTCCGATCAGAGACTTCCAACTAATTCGGGTTTGCCAGTTTGCAGGGCACCAACAAACTCTTGCAATTGCGATCGCAATCTTTGTTCTGTTTCCTCTTCAAGTTGTACGCTTGTTTCGTCATAACTTTGGATCTGCGTGTCTAAAACATAGACACCAGCCAAGATATGACTAGCGCCCAGCTCGGATAACACTGGTTTGAGGGCGTAGTTAATTGCTAATAAGTGACCCAGCGTACCTCCGGTGGCTATGGGGAGAATAACTTTACCAGCTAAACTCTTCTGCGGTAGCAAATCTAAGTAAGCTTTGAGTACGCCTGTGTAGGCTGCTTTGTAAACAGGTGTGGCGATGATTATGCCCTTGGCTTCTACTACTAAATCATTGACTGCTTTTAAGTCTGGGTTCGCGAATTGTCCGTAAATTAATACCTCTGGCGGGAGATCGCGGACGTTGATATATGCCGTACTTAGTCCCTCTTTCTCGACAGCGCGGCGGGCGTATTCGAGCACCGCAAAAGACCGGGATGGATGAGACGGGCTACCTGCGATCGCAACAACATTAGGCATTTAATAGTCCTCCTATTTTTGACTCATTTAAAAATGAACGATTTACGGAATCGCTTATAACTACGGTAACTCCGTAGAATTACCGTAGTTTATAGTTAGTAAGCTAGCACGGTCAATTTTAAAAAGCAAGTAAGTTGAGATGTAAATTTTGATAACTCTTATACAAATTTTGGGCGATCGCGAATCTCGGCGGGAATCAACTGTCAGATTTTTTCTCCCAAATACAGCATAATCCCACCGGACTCAAAAACAGAACCTTTACAGCAAGGGGGTTTGCTTGTTCTTAAAAATTATTTATCAAAGTCGCAGAAGTTGGGCGAAAAATTATCTTGCTTTTTGGAGATACCTATGCAATAATCTTGTTTAATCACAATCTACTATAATTTGACTGATTTACAGTAGATTAAATTTAGAAATGCTAATCTGCTATTCACCAGCACCGGTGAGTAGGAGACGAATTGGCACTTGCTCAACAGCCACCTTTGACAGCGAAAAAGGTTTTGAGCCTGTGGCATAGATCGCGATATGGAGGTTTTTTAGAATGGAATCACCACTCTCAGGAATAGGTCTAGAATTAGTAGGACTCCAGAAGTCATTTGGAAATATTAAAATTTTGCGGGATATCAACATAGAAATAAATCCCGGAGAATTTGTAGCAATTGTAGGTCGCAGCGGATGTGGCAAAAGTACCTTACTGCGCTTAATCGCCGGACTAGAAGTTCCCACTCAAGGAACTGTCTTTCTAGATGGAAAGCCGTCCCGCAAACTTAACTCTAAAGTGACAATGATGTTTCAGGATGCACGGCTACTACCTTGGCAAAAAGTGGTGGCAAATGTGAAATTAGGGCTACTCACCGCCAAAGAAAACACGCACTACAAAGCGATGCAAGTCCTTCACGCGGTAGGGCTTGGCGATCGCGCCAACGATTGGCCGGCGGTACTATCGGGCGGTCAAAAGCAGAGAGTTTCTTTAGCAAGAGCCCTTGCCTGCGAACCTCATTTACTGCTGCTTGATGAACCCCTCGGCGCGTTGGATGCTTTGACTCGCATTGAGATGCAGCAATTGTTAGAAAATTTATGGCAAGAAAAAGGATTTACCGCGCTCCTGATCACTCATGACGTAGAAGAAGCAGTGGTGCTAGCTGACCGAGTTATTTTAATAGAAAATGGTCAGATTGCAATGGACTGTTCTATTGATATGCCGCGACCGAGGCAGAGAGGAAATGCTCTATTTGCTGCGAAAGTAGAGGCGATTTTACAGCGCGTTATGGGTCAAAAAGAAAGTAGCAAAGGTGCAGAGAAAGTTGCAATAGGTAGGTAAAAAAAACCCAACTATGTAAAGATAAGTAAATACGGATAACGGATCTACCAAGGTAACTCAGATATGGGCGCTCGTTTAATAATTTTTCTGACTGGCGAGCTCTTCGTCAGCCAATCCGATGCACCCGGATTTGAGATCACTCGCATATACTAAACTCCGATCGATACTTCACCGTTCCGCTGCAATCCTCCAAAGCTCCACTTTCTAACTCCAAAACCATAAAAGCTTCATCGGGCACATCATATTCACATTTCAAGCTCTTTCTACTAGCAGGAATGAACCCAAAACGCGAATAGAAATCTGGATGACCAAGCACAACCACTGCCTGAAATCCCGATCGCCTGCACTCTTCTAAACCGTGCTGGATCAACAGCGTTCCTATACCTTGGCGCTGATATTCGGGAAGAACTGCGACTGGCGCCAACCCCAGAATCGACAAATTCCTAGAACATTTTCCTTCGACGACAACCGGACTGAATAAAATGTGTCCGACAATGCGATCGGATTGTACCGCAACGAAGGAAAATGTAGATGCAATTCCCCGCAATCGCTCGACTAAGTTAGCCTCATTTTCTCGCCCGAATGCCTCAATATTAATGTTGCGAACAACTTCTACATCTTCGGGATTTTCGGTACGGATATCCATAGCTTAGATTAATCATTTTGTTGCCACTCTGGCAGACGAATTACTACAGAAACTCTTTTTATCTTTCGCGCCCGATATTAATTAAATTATAGCGCCCCTGAAGCCTTTTTCCTCTTTTTTAGTTATATATTTTTGGCAACCAATTATACAAAGACTTGCAGATGAATGCCAAATCGTCGCCAAAGTCGATCGCTTCCAATCTTCACGCCCGATTCGGAACCGCTTAACTGTCATTATTGCGGTACAAGCTGACCGGAAGACAATCGCTTAATGCCCTCCATCGCTTTAGTTTCTCCGGCTTTATCACCGCCCTCGCGGGCAATTTTTAAAGCTCCCTCATAGGATTCTAGAGCTTGAGGATATTGACCAAGACTTTCATAAATTGCGCCCATATTGTTGAGCAAGCGTCCGATACTTGTCTTGTCACCGATAGATTCTAACATCGGTATTGCTTGCTGAAAATAGATCAGCGCTTGAGTATCTTTGCCGAGTTTGCGAGAGGTAAGTGCCATGTTGTTGAGGAGGCGGCCGACGCCAGCCCGGTCTCCTATTTCCCGGCGAATTGCTAAAGCTTGGTGATAAAATTCCATCGCTCTATTAAAGTCGCCGATGTTGTAGTAGACGCCGCCCATGTTATTGAGGGTACGGCCTAAATCGCGCCGATCGCCCTCTTTGGTGCGAATCGCTCTGGCTTGCTGGTAAAATTCGATCGCCTTGGCGTAATCTACCTGTTCTGCGTACACGGCCGCGATGTTGTGGAGGGATTCTCCAATTTCAATTTGGTCGTCGGTTGTTTTGGCAAGTTCCAAAGCTTCTTGGTGCAGTTTCATCGCTTCGGAAAAATTGTCCCCAATCCGGTTAACGAAACCGATGAGATTGAGAGTGCGCGCGATACGACGCCCTCCGCTGATTTGTCGGTGAATGACTAAAGCTTGCTGCAGAACTTCCAAAGCTTTAGGCCTCAAACCCATTTCGCCATAAACTTCCCCCATATTATTGAGGGTTTCTCCGATTCCGGCTTGGTCGCCGAGTTGCTTGCGGATTGCCAAAACTTGCTCAAAAGTCTCGATTGCTTCTCGAAACAAACCCTCGCGGTGCTGTTTTACTCCTGTTTCAAAGAGTGCGTCTGCTTGCGTTTTGGGGTCAGTTGCCTGAGCGCGATCGCTCGCTTGGGCGCGCCTCGCATTTATAATTGGGCCATAAGCCCGGGCGTCTGAAATTGCCAGCAAGCTGAGTGCGGGCGATAAGAGAATACTTATAGCTGCGAGATAGCTGAAGTGATAAGAGCGGCAGTACACCGATCGAGTCCTCCAATAGCTAAGTGATAACTATTAAGATAGAGCTTTTTGGGGTGTTCCTGCCAAATTTTTTCTCAATCCCTAGGTTCTGACTGGGTTTTTGTCTTGCCAGACTGCCATAATCAGCGGTATATTGTTGAGAGCGGATATGAGAGCAATGTTTTTGCTGGGTGGAAGCGATGCTTTTTCAGAGCTTTGCAAGATGATGTCCTGTTGGTCTAGCGTGATCCAAGCAATTCCTGACAAAACTTGAATTTCTCGATGAGTTTGAGGCAATCTGTATACCTCGTTTTCCATCAGAATAATGCGATCTGGCGCTGCACATTCGGAAGATATTTGAAGCATAGCATCTCCTACTTGGTAATTGGTAATTGCTAATTGGTAATTGCTAATTGGTAATTGCTAATCGAGGGCTGTATGTCACTTCATTTCCATGCAACCCACACACTACTATTGGCAATAACGCCGATCGATCCAAGCGCGCATTTCATCATCTGTTGCCACGCAGGTAGAGCGACCCGTCGCCCGATCGCAACCGTGCCACCAAGTGTTACCATAGCGATCGCAAGTCTGCCAAATTCTCAGTTCGTCCTCACCAGAAATGAGGGAGAGGAAAAACTGCCAAATTTCCTTGATAGCTGAAAAGAGAGATGACCCTTTGTGTTTTTCGGATGGTTTAGCTCGATAGGCTCTCGAAAAAAACATCATTCTTCGGGGATTTATCCGACTTTTGTAAGTAGACATAGCCAACACCTTAAAGTGATAACTCCTACAAAAATTGCACCAATATAATTACAAAAAATAGCTTTTAGCTGCAATAACTTCATCGCAATTACAGCACAATATGGTTGTCGTGCAAGTTCTGTAAAAGTCTATATGTTACCTGATAAATTAACCTTAACTCGGCGGGAATTGACAATCAAAGCATTGCTTGCATAGATTGTATGAATAAAATAGATAGATCGACATCTCAGGCAAAAGGCTATGAATGAAATCAATACGCGGCGGATGAAACTCTCTCAAATTCAGGCTTTGATAGCTGTAGCAGAGTGTGAAAACTTTAGCGAGGCGGCTTTGCAATTGGAACTGTCCCAGTCAGCAGTCAGCCACGCCATCGCCTTTTTAGAAACAGAATTGGGAGTGCAGCTATTTCACCGGGGGCGACACGGTGCTCAACTGACGCCAGTGGGGGAAAGGGTTGTGAGTCACGGGCGTCAAATCGTGCGATCGTTAGAAATGATGCTGAAAGAAGCGGATTTAGAAAAAGGCTTGCAAGGAGGCCAGGTACGGATAGTTACTTTTCGGAGCGTCGCCACTCATATCTTGCCCGGTATAATTGTTAAATTTCGCGATCGCTTTCCCAAGATTGCTGTCAGCATTACCGAAGTTTATTATACCCAAGCTGTGGAAGAAGCTTTGCGATCGGGCAAAGCAGACATCGGCTTTGTCTCTCTTCCCATCTCCGATGAATTTGAAACTAGAGAAATTTTGCGAGATAAATATGTTGTGTTGCTGCCACCAACTGCCAAATTTTCAAGCGATAAGATTACCTGGGAAGAATTAGCAGCTTATCCGTTGATTTTGCAGCCTGCGGAAAATCCTTGTTCGATACCGCTGCGAAAATATTTGACAACTTCGGGGTTTCCCTTAAATATCGCTTACGAACTCAGCGAAGATTCAACTATTGTCAGTATGGTGATGCAAGGTTTGGGTACAGCAATTCTTCCCCGTTTGGCCGCGGAACCGATACCTAATTCGGTGAAAGTTTGCAGTTTGCCTGCGGATTTTGAAAGGGTAATTGGGGTGGCTGTTTTGAGGGATGGGTTATTGATTCCGGCCGTGTTTGCCTTTTTGGATTTAGTTAAAAGTGCCGCAGATGTTGATAGTGAGGGCGAGTTTCCGATTAATCCTTCATGAGAAACCTAAGTCAGTTGTTATTGATTATTGATTAGATGGGGATTTTGTTACCGCAGATATCAGCAGATGAACGTGGATGGGATTGTATCTGGGTTTATATGCTGATATCTGCGGTTTAAAAAAATCGCCTAACCAATAGTACGATCGCGGATTGCCTACTTCATGCGCTTAGCCACAAGACTAGAACTGTCGCCTTGGTGGAATTTGACTCGACCATCTACCGAGTTTTTATCCTTTAATTTGAGCCAACCGCTACCGGATGCAGGATCGCATTCGTCATTACCGTCCCATGTAAACTCAAATCGCCGATCCTTTCCATCTTTGACGACTTCGCCGTCAATTTCACCTGATACTAAACCGAATTGAAATTCTCCTGAACCTGTTTGATCGATCTTGATATACGCTTCAACTTCCATGTCTAAGTAATCACTATCCCACAATTCCATCTCCGCGATCCGCCATTTACCGCAATATTTCATTGCTTTTATCCTCCATTTGTGTTAAAGGAACAAAACCAATATAGTCGAAACAGTTACGCTCAAGCAGTACGCAAACGCTCAATATCCCGGATCGGCGGCGCACCGAACATCCGAGAATATTCGCGGCTGAACTGTGAGGGGCTTTCATAACCCACCTGATACGCAGCATTTGTGGCATCGGCGTTTTCGGCAAGCATCAGGCGACGTGCTTCTAATAGTCTTAATTGCTTTTGATATTGAAGTGGACTCATCGATGTCACTTGCTTGAAATGGTGATGAAAAGATGAAGGAGACATATTGGCTTGTCCTGCCAAATCCTCAACACGCATCGGTTTTACAAAATCAGTTTTAATCAGTTTGAGCACCTCAGCGATGCGCTGCATATTGCTGCCAGATGTTGCGATTTGGCGGACAGCTTCGCCTTGTTCGCCTATTAAAAGACGATAATAAATTTCGCGGATAATCATCGGTGCCAGGATAGGGATATCCTGCGGTGTATCCAAAAGTCTTGTCAGTCTGAGGGCGCAATCGAGCAACGGTGCATCGGCGGTACTGACGAACAAACCTCTAACAGAGTTTTCTTTCTTATTTGCACTTGGGTTTGTTTGGGCAGTAATAATGTCACAGAGTTGGCGTGGATCTAGATTCAGCTTGAATCCTAAATACGGCTTGTCTGGGGTAGCCTCTACAACAAATCCGTTAATAGGTAAATCAACTGAGATCACAAGATATTGAGCCTCGCCATAACGATAGGTTTCCTCACCCAGCAACGCTTCTTTTTGACCTTGAACGATGATGGCGAGAAGAGGTTCATAAACACCATGTAGTGCTGCGGAAACTGAAGATTCTCGCGTCAATTCCAGCTTATCTATAGCTGTTTTATGCAAACCGTTACCCTTGCCTTCAGTGTGCCGAGTTACTAATGCCGCCAATTCTTTACATTGATTAGCTATCGCATCTTGGTTTATTACTTGGTTGAGCATTTCAATTGCCCTGCTAGTTTTTTGATTGATTTAACCATTTCCTTTTGCTCATCATAGAGCATCTTGAGCCATTCAGAAAATATGGCTTTGGAGGATTAGGCAATAAATTGCGAGGTCTGTGTATTCAAAACCCTTGCTTTTACTCATAGGATGAACACATCTGAATGAAACAGTAAAAGGATAAGGCAATGACGAACAACCAGACAAAAATCGCATTGGTAACAGGGGCGAGCCGAGGACTTGGCAAAAATACCGCTTTGACTCTTGCCAGAAAAGGAGTCGATGTCATCGTGACATATCACAACAGCGATGAGGATGCCAAAAATGTCGTATCTGCGATCGCCGATATCGGAGCTCGAGCGGTTGCACTGCAACTGGATACTTCAAACACGAAAACCTTTGACGGTTTTGTGGAACAAGTCAAGCAGTCACTTCAAGATAAATGGCAGACAGAGCATTTTGATTTCCTCGTGAATAATGCTGGTATTGGGGTTCATGCGTCTTTTGCTGATACCACCGAAGATGATTTCGATCGCTTGATGAATATTCATGTAAAGGGCGTTTTCTTCCTCACGCAGAAACTTCTGCCTTTGATCAATGATGGAGGACGGATAGTCAATATTTCGTCTGGGCTTGCCCGCTTTGCTCTACCTGGCTATGCAGCTTATGCAAGCATGAAAGGAGCGATCGAAGTTTTGACCCGATACATGGCTAAGGAATTAGGACACAGACAGATTGCTGTGAATGTGGTAGCCCCAGGCGCAATTGAAACGGATTTTAATGGCGGTGCGGTGCGTGACAATCCTGAGATTAACAGCTTTATCGCTTCGCAAACTGCCTTGGGTCGCGTCGGTATGCCTGATGATATCGGCGGTGCGATCGCCGCTTTACTATCCGAAGACAACAGATGGGTGAATGCACAGAGAATCGAAGTCTCTGGCGGTCAGTTTCTCTAATTCAAACTAATCTCAACAGAAGGGAAATCATGAAGGGAAAGTTTTTAGCTTTAACCGTAGGGATAGTTTTAACTTTAACCATAGCGGGAGCAATTTTTATTGCTTCACCTATGGAAGCCCAAAAAACAGTTCCGCAACCTTCACAAACGCTGACACGCCAAGAGCGCGGCGAAAGAGTTGTGAATAGTCTTACGGGTGGAAAAGGACTACCACCCCATTTTGAACAGCTTCAAAGGGATTTCCCAGAACTTGCCGACATGACTCTCAAATATGCGTTGGGCGATATCTGGGCGCGTGAGGTGCTGGACAATAAAACCCGTCAGCTTATTTCTCTGGGGGGATTTGCCGCACAGGGCACGATGCCGCAGTTCAAACTTCATGCACAATATGCTCTCAATTATGGAGTTACACCACAAGAACTGATGGAAGTCATTTATATCACCACCGTGACATCAGGTTATCCCCGTGCCTTGATTGCAGCAGGAACTCTCAAAGAGCTATTCCAAGAAAACCAAATCAAATTCCCAGTAACATCACAAAAATAGGAGATTTCAATGTCTAACTTAAATGGGAAAGTCATCATTATCACTGGAGCCAGTAGTGGAATCGGTGAAGCCAGTGCTAAGTTGCTTGCTAAAAAGGGCGCAAAAGTTGTTTTAGGCGCACGTCGCACCGATCGCCTAGAAGCGATCGCCAAGGACATTCGTGCGGAGGGTGGAACAGTCGAATACCAGGCTCTAGATGTGACGCAACGCAGTCAAATGGAGGATATTGTTCAATTTGCCCAAAGTAAGTTCGATCGCGTAGATGTCCTGATTAACAATGCTGGCATCATGCCCCTATCCGCACTCGAACAACTGAAAGTTGAGGAATGGGATCGCATGATTGATGTCAATATCAAAGGTGTTTTGTACGGAATCGCGGCGGCACTTCCTGTGATGAAAGCCCAAAAGTCTGGTCAGATTATTAATCTTTCTTCAATCGGCGGACACGCGGTTTCTCCTACTGCTGCTGTTTACTGTGCTACTAAATTCGCCGTTAGAGCCATCTCAGAAGGCTTGAGACAAGAAGTTGGGGGCGACATTCGGGTGACGGTGATTTCTCCTGGAGTAACCGAGTCTGAGTTAGCCGAGAGCATCACTGATGAAACTGCAATATTGGGAATGCAAGAATTCCGCAGAATAGCTATTCCTGCTGCTGCGATCGCGCGATCGATTGTATTTGCGATCGAACAACCTGACGATGTTGATGTTAGCGAAATTATCGTCAGACCAACAGCAAGCCCTTACTAACGAAACAGGAAACTTCTCTCTTGAAAATACGCTGTGATGAAGCTCGTAATCTGGTGACTGCCAATGCCCAATTCGCTAGTTAGATTTCGCTATCTCTCTCACCCAGTTGCGGAAATTCACCTCCGCTTCTACCTCATCTAGCTGCGCTGCTGCCAAAAATTCGTAGAGCTTGGACTTGGGAAGTATCGCAAAAGTGGGGCTGACCGATACTTCCAAATACTCATCGTTCTCTAGCTTATAAATTCCCCATTCTCTACCATTGTAACGCCAAAATTCCGGTACTCCCATACTGGCATAGAGAGCCGGCTTGTTAATATCAGTATGGGTGATATCTATTTCTACGACTAGATCGGGTGGCGGATCTGTGGCTAAATCTACTGTACGACCGGCTACGAGGGGCTGATTTTGGATGTAATAGGCATTATCTGGTTCCGCACCGCGCTCTAAGTCCGATCGCTCTAAGGTTGTCGAACCCATTGTTTTGATTTTTAAACCTAGCTCTACTACCAAAATCCGAATCAAACGCTCGATTCAGCAGCTAGACAATTCGTGTTCTTCTAATGGCTTCGTAATTTATAAAATCCCTCGGTCGAATATCAATGTAGCTGCTCGTTTACCGCCCAAAATCTGTAGCAGTTGTTGATAAGCCTGCCAAGTAATATTTCTAAACACCACGCGCTGTTCGCCTATGGGTAACAATGGTGCGATCGGCGCAACAGAAATCATATTTTTTACTTCCAGCTATGAGATTTCTAAGATAACATAAGGAACAGGCAAGATGCCTGTTCCACAAATAACAAATTATTGATTGCGGAATCGGCCCCAGAACCCGTGCAAAGGAACAGGCAAGATGCTTGTTCCACAAATAACAAATTATTGATTGTGGAACGGGCACCTTGCCCGTTCTTAAAAATAGTCAACAAATTCTATTTGCTCTTATCTGTTCTCTGCCGCAAAATAAATTCAGCTAGTGCTAAATCGACGGGCGTTGTGACTTTCAAATTCGTCTCTTCTCCTTCGACAATTCGGACTGGTAAACCGCATTTTTCAAACAAAGCCGCATCGTCTGTCACTTCCCAACCTTTCTGTCGCCCTTCTTCGTGACACTGCTTTAACAATTTCACTTCAAATCCTTGGGGAGTCTGGGCAGCCCACAAATTGCTTCTGTCTGGGGTGTCTCGCACGATCCGACGCTCATCTACGACCTTAATCGTATCCTTGACCGGGACGGCGACAATCAAGCCTGGACAGGTCAAGAGGGCCTCTGCGGATCGATCGAACAATTCAGCAGTTGCCAAACACCTGGCGCCGTCGTGAATCAAGACTCGATCGGCATTGGGGGGCAAAGCCTGCAAACCGTTGTAAACTGACTCTTGCCTGGTGGCGCCACCTTGAATCAGTTCCACGGGCTTAACCAAAGATAAATCGCTCAGAATTGCTTTAAAATCAGGAAAATCGTCTGGCTGGCCCATGATGCCAATCCAGCTAATGTGCTGCGAAGCTTCAGCCGCAGCCAAAGTCCAACTCAGCAAAGGTTTTCCCAGCAAAGTCAGCAGCAGTTTGTTCCGCTGACTCCCCATCCGTCGCCCCGAACCCGCTGCAGGAATTAATAAGTGCATTAAGTAACCCTTCTTCACCCAACTAGGTATATATTAAGAGCGTCCTGTACTTTTGGGTCAGTTGTTTAGCTGTCAGCCAGTAGCTTTTAAAGTCTAGAAATACTATAAGCTGATAGTTGAGAGCCGATCTCTGAGAGCTACCTCGATCAATAATAGCCCGATCGTTTATGATGCGAATACTAGCACTTGTCCCTGGCGGGATTGGCGACCAAATTTTATTTTTCCCCACTCTTGATGACCTCAAGCAGTCTTATCCAGAGGCGCAAATTGATGTCATCGTTGAACCGAGGGCAAAGGGTGCTTACCGAGTCTGCAAATCCGTCAAAGAAGTCTTGACGTACAATTTTAAAGACCGCAACGCTCTGGCAGATTGGGGCAATTTACTGGGCGTAATTCGCGATCGCGAATACGAAGCAGTTATTTCCCTCGGCCAGCGGTGGACTGTAGGGCTGCTGCTGTGGCTGACCGGCATTCCGCAGAGAGTTGGGTATTCGGGAACCAACGGTGCTCGATTTCTCACCGCTGCCGTACCGCTAAAAACTGAACAGTACGCGGCTTCAATGTACCACGATTTGCTGCAAGGATTTAACATTACAAATCCTTGTCCGGCGATCGCAATTAATGTACCTAAACAGGACATTCAGTGGGCGGAAGCCGAACAGCAGCGGTTGGGAATCAAAGAAAGTGGTTACATTCTAATTCACGGCGGTTCGAGTCAATTAGCTGTGTCTAAAGGTATTGACAAAATTTACCCTACAGACAACTGGAAGCAAATAATTGAAGATTGTCAGCAGCGGCAGCCGAATTTGCCTGTTGTTGTTGTGAAAGGGCCCGAAGATGCAGACTTCGTGACAAAGTTAGTCGAGTCATGTCCGAATGTAAAAGTTATCTCGCCGGATGATGTCGGCAAGTTGGCTGCCACCATTGCTGCTGCTAATTTGATGATATGTACTGACAGTGCGCCGATGCACTTAGCTGTGGCGGTTCAAACTTATACAATAGCTTTGTTTGGCCCGACTGAACCGGCGAAATTGTTGCCAAAGAGCGATCGATTTTTGGGCATTAAATCTCCTACTGGCAAAATGGCAGACATCTCTCCTCAAGATGTTTTAAAGAAGGTTTGGGGCGGCTAAAAACAAGGATATCTAAGTCAGGACACGGCCGTGCCGTGTCCCTACAATTTAGCTGGTTTCGAGGCCAGGGGGACGAGGAAAGTCGGGCATCTAAAACTCGATGTTAGTCTTCCCAATCATCCATCATCTGCTGTCAGCCACATTCCGCACCCTCAACTTTCACCATCGGTTTTTACCTATTTTGATCGAGCTATAAAGCTCTAAAGTAGTATCCGGCAAATTTCCATCGAGAATTACTAGCAGTGGGTTTAATTTCTCAAACAATGCTAAACCAGTCTCGCCATCTGCGGCCGAATATACTTGATATTGATAATTAAAAAAGCGATGAATTAAATTGCGGATGGATGGGTAATCATCCACAACGAAAATCTTGGGAGTAGTATCGGTAATCATCACAAAAAACTTCCTTTCTGTTGTCAAGGGAAAACTGGCAATTTCAGAACAGCTTTAGTGAAGAGTAAAAGCCAGGTCGTTCCAACTAAATAGAGTTTTTTCGGGCAATTCTTCTTTCAGCTTGGTCTTGAGGTCAAAAGGCTTGCCCCAATCCCATATTTCGATCTCTAGGCGTGTGTTAAATACTGCGATCGCCAGTTCTATTTTCGGAGTTTCCAATGACCGATTTGTGTGGGCGTGGCGAACAGCATGGGCAAAACCCTCGATCGCAGCCAGTTTACAAAGCTGCAAAACTGCTTCGGGAATGGGTAGAGACTCTAACTGCTCGACCCAGCATAAAACTTGAGTAACCGCCTGGAGCTCGCTACTTACTTGAAGCTTTATTTTGTGAAATGGCATTTTGTGGAATGGCTGGTTATAACTTGGCTCGGATTGGGGATTGCGTTGCTCTTGAAGCCAGTTAAAGCTGTGTAAAACGTCGATCGCACGCTTAAGAATACTAGCTTGAGTGCTAGGTTTGTGTGGTACTAAAGGTGGCTGAAAATATTTTACAATTAACAGACAGTTTCGCCCCTCAGACGTGCGGGTATAACTTAGCTCATCGGCAATTTTGCCAATAAGTTTTATACCTATTTTTCCTATTTCATCGATTTCGCTAAAATCTTCGTCACGGTGCCAATTTTCTAAGTTATAGTTCATAACGGTTTCCTCTGCTAAATATTGAAGTTTTTTGTTTCTAGAGATATCCTACTGAGGCCAAAAGGAAGAATGTACGCCAGACAATGTGAGTTTTAATTTGCGATATGCCATGATTTTTAGGGTAAATCGGGCAGGAGATTAAAACCTATCTATCCTAGTCATGCAGAACTAATTAAAAAAGGATTTGCAGATATAGTAATCTTTGCTAAAACATAAATTGCAGCTCCTTTAAACCGAAAGTATCTTTTGCTTGGGATTGCTCAGGTGCCACTTTTTCGTGGCAAGTAAGAGGCTTTCCCCAATCCCAAATTTGAATTTCTATGCGTTCGTTAAAAACTGCGATAGCAAGATCGATCGGAGTGTTTGCTGGCATATTTTTGTGGTGGTGAATAGCATTGATAAACCCCTCCACCGTCGCAAGTTTACAAAGCTGCAAAACTTCTTCGGGAAGTGGTAGATTCTCTAACTGTTCGACCCACCATAAAACTTGAGTGACAGTGGCAACATCACTATTGAGTTGAAGAGTAATTTTTTGCAGTGGCTGGTTAGAACTTCGATCGGATGGGCTAGTTTTTTGCTCTTTCAGCCAGTTGAAAATGTTTAAAGTATCGGTCGCTCGCTTAAAACAATCAGCTTGAGTGCTAGGGTGAGGTAGTACAGGCTGAAAATATTTTACAATTAACAGACAGTTTCGACGGTCAGAAGTGTGGGTATAACTAAGCTCATCGGCAATTTGGCTAATAATTTTTATACCTATCCCAAGTGATGGGATTTCATCCATTTTGCTATTATCTTCGTCGGGGTGTGAGTTGCCGAATAAGTTAAGATTCATTTCTAGTGACCTCTAATGTTTATCAAACATTGCTTTTGTGCTTCTGATCAAATCATCGCATCACTTTAATTGAGTGAAGTTGACCAGAGGTATAAAGTTAGGTCTATTAGAGGTCGGTATAATCAAAGTATAGTCAAGGTATAATTAAACTACTGTCATGCAGAGTCCCTATCCTTCGCAAAGCTCACGACTGGCAAGCATTCCAGCCGTCTAAGAGATCTTTGGCAAGGCTCAAGATGATTTAAGTGCATGACGTGTAAGTTGTAATAAAGTTAAATTAGGGGTTAACCTAGATGGATTGGCAAGAATTCCTTAGAGGCGAATCTGGGACACATGGATTATCGATGGAACAAACCGAAACATTATTAGCAGCACTCTTCTCTCCTGAAAGAGCACCCCGCAATCAGGTAGAGCTTTCACTAGAATTAAGAATATCAGAAGCTACTGTAAAACAGCGGCTGGGAGTGATTTACAAGAAATTTGGAAATACTTTTCCTCAACTTCTTGACCAAAACGGTGCCGGCAAATTGGATATATTGTTTATAAAATTAAAACAGAAGTATTATCCAAAACCAGACCCAGTAGTTGCCCCCTACCCTGAAGAATTTAGATCGTTAATAGAAGAAAAAATTCGGAGGTTTTGCGGGCGCGGATTTGTTTTTGAGACTTTTCAGCAATTTATCACCGAAAATCCTCACGGTTATTTTACGATCGTCGGAGATGCGGGAATGGGCAAAAGCTCGATCGTTGCCAAATACGTGTCTGAACATAAATCTCCCTGCTATTTCAATATTCTCGTCGAACGCCGCAACAGACCCGAATTGTTTTTGAAGAGCATTCGCCGGCAATTAATTGACCGCTACCAATTGCCAAATTCAGAAGACGCCGATTTACCAACTTTACTGGCACAGGTGGCGGGAAAACTCACGGCGGGCGATCGTTTAGTAATTGCAATTGATGCACTGGATGAAGTCGAACAAGAACCGGGAGTAAATCTTTTACATTTACCGAAAAATCTGCCCAATAACGTATATTTTCTGCTGACGCGGCGACCCTATGCTTCTGATAAAAAGCAGTTGTTAGTAGATGTTCCGGTAAAAGAGTTAGATTTAAGAGAGAGCGAGTATGTTAATTTCAATCGGGAGGATATCAAAGAGTATATTCGGTATGCGATTAATACCGATACGGAGTATAAATATAAACTGAGAAACTGGATTCAAAATCGCAGCATTTTAGATACAACTTTTATCGAGCAAGTGGCAAACAAAAGCGAAAACAATTTTATGTATTTGCGCTATGTTTTGCCTGCAATTGCTAAGGGTGATTACAATGACTTGAGTTTAACGCAATTGCCCGATGGGCTGCAAGAGTATTATCAAAGCCATTGGGTGGGGATGCGGATGGAAGCTAATCCAGGGCAATTGATGGAGATTGCCTTGTATATTTTACTAGAGATTGGCACGGCGATTCCCTGCGAGATGATTGCTGGAATTGCCAAAGTGGATGAATGCGATGTGAAAAAGGTTTTAGAAGATGAGTGGGTTGAGTATTTGAAAAAGCAGAATGTAGAAGGAGAACTTTGCTATACCATCTATCATGCTAGTTTCCTTGACTTTCTGAAAGCAAAACGGGAGATGGATGCAAAGCGGAAAATTTTTCTGGAAGTAAATCAACGGATTGCTGAGTATTTAGAAAAGGGGATGGCGTGAGATGGGAGAATTTACTGACAAGTTAGCTGCCAAACCACTTTCCTATCAACGTGCTTATCTGGGCAGTTTACTGCCAAATTATGTTAAGTCAGGGAATTTAGAAAAGTATTATCAAAAACTGACTGATTTTAACTTTCTGATGGCAAAGATCCAGCATCCTGAGTTTGGGGTGCAGGCACTGATTGATGATTTCGATTTAGTTGACGCTTCTGAAACAGTCACTAACCTAGGATATAACTCAGAAACAGCAAAAGCCTTGAACTTGATTCAAAGGGTACTGTGGATGTCAGCCGATATTTTGGATGGAGATAAGACCAAACTGGCCCAGCAATTGTTAGGGCGCTTACTGTACTTTGAAATGCCCGAGATTCAGGCAATGCTGGAAGTAGCAAAGCAGTGGAAAGCAGCACCTTGGTTGCGTCCTTTGACACCTTGTTTAACTCCCTCTCGCAGGGGATTGCTACGCACCCTTAAAGGTCACAGCAAGTCGGTAAAAGCCGTAGCCATTACTGCTGATGGCAAGCGGGCGATTTCTGGTTCAAGAGACCAAACCCTCAAAGTCTGGGATTTAACCACTGGAAAGGAACTGTTTACTCTCAATGGTCATAGACAGGTATATGCAGTAGCCGTCACCCCCGACGGCAAGCGGGCGATTTCTGGTTCAGATGACAACACCCTTAAAGTCTGGGATTTAACAACTCGAAAGGAACTGTTTACTCTCAATGGTCATAGCGATTCGGTAAATGCAGTAGCCGTCACCCCCGACGGCAAGCGGGCGATTTCTGGTTCAGAGGACAACACCCTCAAAGTCTGGGATTTAACCACTGGAAAGGAACTGTTTACTCTCAATGGTCACAGCAACTCGGTACATGGAGTGGCAGTCACCCCCGACGGCAAACGGGCGGTTTCTGGTTCGTGGGACAACACCCTCAAAGTCTGGGATTTAACAACTCGAAAGGAACTGTTTACTCTCAATGGTCATAGCGATTCGGTAAATGCAGTAGCAATCACTGCTGATGGCAAGCGGGCGATTTCTGGTTCGTGGGACAACACCATCAAAGTCTGGGATTTAGCAACTGGAAAGGAACTGTTTACTCTCAATGGTCACATACAGGTAAATGCAGTCGCTCTCACTACTAATGGCAAACAGGCAATTTCTGCTTCATATGATACAACCCTCAAAGTCTGGGATTTAACAACTGGAAAGGAACAGTTTACTTTCAATAGCCACAGCGGCTCGGTAAATGCAGTTGCTGTCACTGATGATGGCAAGCGGGCGATTTCTGGTGCATATGATAGAACCATAAAACTCTGGGATTTAACAACTAGAAATGAACAGTTTACTTTCAATAGCCACAGCGGCTCGATCAATGCAGTAGCTGTCACTGATAATGGCAAGCGGGCGAGTTCTAATGAATATGATATAATTCTCAAACTCTGGGATTTAACAACTGGAAAGGAACAGTTTACTTTCAATAGCCACAGCGGCTCGGTAAATGCAGTAGCTGTCACTGATGATGGCAAGCTAGCAATTTCTGGTTCAGATGATACAACCCTCAAAGTCTGGGATTTAACAACTCGAAAGGAACTCTTTACTCTCACAGGTCACAGCTACTTAGTCCATGCAGTAGCCGTCACTGCTGATGGCAAGCGGGCAATTTCTGGTTCAAGAGACACCACCCTCAAAGTCTGGGATTTAACAACTGGAGAGGAACAGTTTACTCTCAAAGGTCATACCAACTCAATCAATGCAGTCGCCATCACCCCCGATGGCAAGCGGGCAATTTCTGGTTCATCGGACAACACCCTCAAAGTCTGGGATTTAACAACTCGAAAGGAACTGTTTACTTTAAAAGGTCACGGCGGCTGGATAAAAGCAGTCGCCGTCACCGCTGATGGCAAGCGGGCAATTTCTGTTTCATATGACAAGACAATCAAAGTCTGGGATTTAACAATAGGAAAGAAACTGTTTACTCTCGAAGCTCACGGCCAATTCGTAACAGCAGTCGCCGTCACCGCTGATGGCAAGCGGGCAATTTCTGGTTCAGATGACAACACTATCAAAGTATGGGATCTAACTACTCGAAAGGAAGAGTTTACTCTCACTGGTCACAGCGATTTGGTAAAAGCAGTAGCCGCGACTGCTGATGGGAAGCGGGCAATTTCTGGTTCGTGGGATAGCACCCTCAAAGTCTGGGATTTGTCGAGTGGAAATGGTATTGCCAGTTTTACGGGTGAAAGTGCGATCACCTGTTGCGCTGTTGCACCCGATGGAGTGACAATCGTAGCGGGCGACGTATCCGGTCGCGTATATTTTTTGCGACTAGAAGGGATAGAGCAACTAACATAAATTTCTTACACAGTTGTCGGCAATTTCTTACACAGTTGTCGGCGAGCAGCAATTTCAATATCGTTACTAGCGTCCCCGCCGACGCTGTTGCCCATCAACGTATCCGAACTCATCCGAACTCGCTCGTGCCAGACTTAAGAAAAGTGAGAAGAGTCGGCAGGCAAGTTAATGAACTGGAAAAAGTACGGGGTATTGTGTGAGCTGTTGCTGGCAGTAGGTTGTGGAGGCGAGAAGGGTTCATCTGTTTCGCAAGAACAGTTTGCAAAACAGTGGCCACTAACAGTGCCGAGTGGCAGAGTGTCTTGCGTTCTGAACTCCGGCGGGGGGAAGGTTGTTACCTTTATTACACTAGACGGCAAAGAATATTCTCTTAATGGGACAGTTAGTGGTTCAGGAAAATTTCTTCCAATTGAATCAATCAGGAAGCCAGATCCCACTCATCCACCTGCTAAGAAAAACATTGGGGCCTTGATTGATAAAGGATTAAAACTTTGCCCGCAACAGTAAAAATTTAATAGTGACTTCCTTTAGCTCTATCAAATCTGTGAGGGCCTGGCTGTAGTAAGTAAAAGCGACGGCGAGAGGTTCCTCAATCGCAATGGCGTCGGCTGGTGGCGGAGTGATATCAGTCAGAAAAACTACCTCCTCAGGCCCTTCAAGAACCCCACTGTACGGGTTGTTTATGGTAGAAGTATGTTAAAACAAATACTAGACAAGGAGTGATAAAGAACGAATTCAATATATAGAATGAAAATTATGAGTTTATTGATGTTTTTAATTTTGCAAATAGTAGTGCTAATACTATTGGTAATTACCGCTTTTATAAATCGAACAACTCCCCTATATTATAATTACATACTTATTCCACTCTCCCTAGTGGCTTTAATATATTATAAGGTTCCTCTCCCTCCAATTATAAAGGTGATACTCTTTATGATTCTCTCCATACTTTGTACTTGTTTAGCTTTGATATTTATTAATGCTATTGTTTATTTACTTACTGCAATTATTGTGATGTTAAAATTTTATTTTAAAAGCAAAATAAAATAAAAAAGATGCTCGTTGATTACTGAATAAAGAATCAAAGTCTTTGCTATCGCCGGAAAATACGTGATTAGTTACCTACTGGGTTACAGAGCAGGGTATTTTACCTGAAAATGCTCCTAAAATGCTCCTAAAATCTCGGATTGATACAAACTTTACAAAAAACCGGCTCTATTAGTTCCCCTCCCCGCATGGGGTTAAAGAGCTTGCGGAGAGTTTTGACAGAGCCTAAAAAGGCGAATCGCTTACATCATAAGCGTTCTGGCAGCAGCAACTTGTGAGCCACTGTCAGAAGCCAAAATCTAAAATCTAAAATTTAAAATCCAATCCCTAATAGGGTTTTGGGGTGTTGGGGGCTTTTGGAGTGGCACTAGCTCCGATAGGGTTTATGGTGTTTCAATCCCTGATAGGGTTTATGCGGTTGTCCCATGCCAATTATAGCACCGAGCAATCTCCCAAAACTCGCGCCTGCTTTAGGGGATGGTGTGACTATCGGCTAATTAATCAGCCGGAAAGCTGGAAGCGATGCACTCGCCAAAGAAGAAATTGCCCCCATTATTCTGCCTCCTCTTTCTCTTTCAGAAAAAAGATTGAAGCGCTGTTTGTGGTGTACCTGCGGGGAGTTTCGCCAATTTTGTATTTGTCCTCTGCTATGACGGTAAAACCATCCTCCGCAAGCAAGTCCATATGGTGTTTCCTCAATGGTGATATTGTAGCCATTAGCAGCAATTTCAACTACGCGCGCGACTCTCTCGAAGTCGCAGCGACCTTTTACCAAGTCGCCGACTTCCCCATTAATTATTTCGCCCCAATAATTTCTCATTAGTCTGCCCCTCCAAAAATTCTAGAATAACAGTCACATCTGCCAGTTCCACCTTCGATTTCTTACGCCGCCCCTTCAACTGGTTGAGCAAGTCGGCGGCCTCTGGTAATCCCAGTTTTGTCGCTGGTTGCTGTGTGTTAGCAGAGGCTGGATTCTGTTTGGCTCCATTATCCAATTGTTTTTGCAGACTTTCTCGTTCTACCCTTTCTTCTGCAAGGCGCGATTGCAATACTCGCAGGTCTTCGCGAAGATTGTTGATTACTAATGCACTTGATTCTTGGAGCTTGGCAAAGTCGGCGTCGGTTTCCTTCGGTTCTTGCTGCAAGTTTCGGATGTCAGCTTGTAATCGCTGGTTTTCATCGCGAAGCGCCCCTACTTTCCATTCAAGATTATCCCTCTCCCCCTCCAATTCCTTGAAAGCTTCCCTCCACCTTTGATTATTAGTTTTAGCCTCTTCAAATTCCTGTGTGGTTATTGCTAGTTGTTCTTGTGTTTGCGCGAGTTGTTGCCTAAGAGATTCGCTGTCATTATTTTCTCTTAGGCGACTGACTCCCCCACCAGTTCAGCCCTCAATTCTGCCAGCGCTGTTTGTAATCCTTCTGTCTTACGCTCAACAATTTCTGTAATACGCGCTTCTAACACGCTGTCTGACAAACTGTGTCTTACGTCATACGGTTGTTGTCTGACTTCTTCGGGTGGGGGTAATACCACGGAGCCATCAGATAGCGCCTCGATGCCGGCCCGCACAATGTCGATTAAAGTCTTGGAGCGATCGCACCCGTGCTTAGTATTAGCCGCCGGATAACGCTCTTTCCCTAGATTGTCGATCGCCTCCAACACTTCATCTGGACAGCGAAAAGTTAACGATGTTGACGCCATTGTCTTACCTCAATCAAACGTGTATGACGCCATTGTATAACCTCCCTCGCTGTTTGTATGACATATAAGCAGAATTTGTCATACACTTACTCGTCATACACTATGCTTATGTCTAACAAATTAGTCTTACAACCGCTTGACAACCGTCTAACGGATTGCTACTATGTAAGACATATGGGTAAGACACCTCAAACAAACCCTTATACGGCAAGCACTACAGCGACATCACACCATACAGGACACCACAATGACTACTTTATTAACTGCCAAATTCGCCCAAGTTGACGCTTCAATCCTTGATATCCAAACTCAAATCGCCTCCCTCCAAACCAAACTCACGGCGCTCCAAGACTACCGCCAGCAGTTGCAATCAGTCGAGCAAGCGTGTGAATCGGCACTGAGTCAAGTAGACACGGCATTGATGATGCTGCACCACGTAGACGCATCACAGGTCGGGACTTTCAAAGACGCGATCGACATCAAAATCGCCCCTGGTGCGATCGGCATTCTTGAGCCAGCCACCACTACGCCAGCCGAAGCGATCGAACCGGAACCAAAAGCGCCAACAGCACCGGAAACTTCGGCAGAGCCTGAAATTGAGCCAGCAATTGATGTCGAGGTTACAGAGACCCCGGAAACACCCGCCAGCGACGCGCTGATCGCCACAGCAGCAGCACCAACAACAGCAGCGGCGCCAACAACAGACATTGAGGGACTGCTTAATAAAATGAGCATCCAGTCAATCCGCAAGCTAGCGGCTACAAAGAAAGTTAGCGGACACGGAACACGAGCGGCGATTGCCAGGAGACTCAAGGCGATCGTCACACAGGCCGATATCTGGGACGCCACAGCCTAACTCAGATTAACTACCAAGCCAAGTGTAAGACCCTAAGCTCATACGGTTTTACACTTGCCTTACGTTTGTCTTATTTTGTCTAACAATTTGTCTAACTACTCTTGACAGATGTCTTACAAATTGCCATAATGTAAGACATAGAAGTAAGACAAGCTTACCCAAAAACAAAACCACCGCCCAAAGTTTACGAGGTCGCAGGCGGTGGCTAGCCCAACAAAGGACTTAGCCATGATTTTAGTACAAACTGCCCCAACGACGAGCGCCGACCTCGAACTTCCCGCTCCTTCTACAATGACTTGTGCTGACTGTCCCTTCGCCCGCCATATAGATGGAAACCGCTACTGCTGTAGCGTCAGCCAAACAGCGAGCGACGTAAAGCGAGGCCATTGGCTCGCGACCATCTCGTGTGTAGAAGCGCTGGCAAAAGCCGAAGCCGAAAAAGTTGAGCCTGTCGCCGAAGTCGCCGAAGTCGAAGCGCCGATCGCCCAAGCCGACACAACCGAACAAACTTCGATCGCACCTGCCACACCTTCAACACCTGCACCAGCAACACTCTCAGCAAAAAAAACTGCACCCGTCACATCGCCCGCTACAACCGCACCAACCGCAGCAGCCGCAGCCATCGGGACTAACGGTGATGAACCCCCGAACCGTGGCGACAACGGTCGAGGACGGGTGCAACCTGTACTAGCCAAAAAACTGATGCTCTCTTTGGTTGCGGTTAAGCCCATCACGTCAGATATTCCGGCCTGTAACTTTGACTCGAACGAATTGGAAATTGCAGGGGAGTTGAGTTTGGCCATCGGCGGGTTCATAGTTCCGCCCGTGCTGGTGCGAGACAGCAGCGGATACAAAGTCATCGCCGGCCACTTTCAGTTTCACGCCGCAGTTCTGGCCCGACAGTTAAATCCCAAAGCGGGCGAGACAATTCCGGCGATCGTACTCGAATCTGAAAATCAAGCGACAGCCTCAGCCATGCTCAAGATGCTGAAGTTCGCCGCCTAAACTTCGATCGCGCCCCATCTCCTAAAAATCGGGACGGGGCCCCTTTTTGTCCTACTGTTATCGGAAATTACTACTGTCAGTCGAGCAAGCGGTTCAAAGTGCGCTCGGACAAGTTGACCAAGCCCTGCTGATGCTAAACCATGTAGACCCGTCTCAAGTTAAAGTTTTTCGGGATGCTCTAACGGTCAAGTTCGCACTGGGTGCAGTGGCAATGATTGAATCGGCCGCACCCGCAGAACCCGAACCGACCCAACAACCTGATCCAGTTCCGCCGGCCCCAGAGGCAGTAATTGATGTGGAAGTAACGCCGACTGAACCGGAGCAAGCCCCAGAGCCTGACATTGAGCAAGAATTGAATAAACTTCCTCTGCCGTCCTTGCGCTCGCTGGCAAAATCCAAGGGCGTTGACGGTCGGGGGACTAAAGCTAATCTAGCCCGGAGGTTAAAGATGCTGATCACAAATGTTGACCTGCGGGCCCTCGCCTAGCACCCACAACAACCGGGAGGACTTGAATCCTCCCTTGCTCATCTACCTCAAAACCAAAACCATGACACCCTTATCAGCCGAATTCCTCCAAGCCCATGAGATTATCAACTATCACCCCGTCCCCGGGGACGGAGTGAGAGCTCCGGGCCGCGTAACGCTCACACAGTGGGGCGGACAGTGGGCAACGCACTTTTATAACGAACAGGACGGCGGCTTCCATCACGGCCACTACTTCAATAACCTTACTGATGCCGAGGTGGACTTTGCCCACCGACTGACTGAGTATGCTCCCGTCCCGGCCGCTGGCTAGCACCCGCACAACCAGCCCCGTCCTTTTTTGGCGGGGCCCCTTTATGTCCTAGTGTTCGCGTAAACCCACATTTACTGACCCGCTCGAACCACACCGGGGAGCCACAGTAAATACATTTAATGCACTGCAACAGTCGTTCAAGCCGTGTATAAAGTGTATTAACCCTCTTTTTTGCCTATACTATGAACTTTTGTAAAAATATTAAAGCCCCCGCGAAAATTTTGACTTTTAGATTGATATCACAACAGAGGCAAAAAGCAAGGTGGACAGCAAGAGTTTCTCAAGCTAACTGTCGAAGCGACAACCTCCTTCTAGTTATAGGCAACTTGCGTCAATTTAACTCATGGAGAAAATCATGGAAGAGAATCAAAAAAGCCCACTTTTTACTGAACTCACTGATAGTGAAGCGGAAAGCTTGTCTGGTGGTGGTCGTAGATTTTGGCGTACATTTGCAAGTATATCGGCAGGAGTCGTTGCGGTGGGCGCAGCCATTACACCTTTTACCGGACCTGTTGGAGCAGCAGTCGCGGGAGTTGGTGCTTTAGGCCTAGGCGTTGGTATAGCTGGTGTCAACTTGTCTAATAAGGAATGAATTGGATAAGTCGGGAAATTATTAGCTATTTGGAAGGCTGAAGTTTCAGCAACCTATTTAGTGCCTTAAATCAGAGAGAGTACCCATACTTTTATGGGTGCTTCTTTCTTAATTGATGCCGCGCTATACAAACATATTTTCCCTATGAAATATCAGCTTGTTCAACAACACAGTGAAGAAGACTGCGGAGCTGCTTGTCTAGCATCTATTGCAAAACATCATGGGCGTACCTTTAGCATTAACCGCATCCGTGAAGCTGTAGGTACTAGACAAGAAGGAACTACATTATTAGGTCTGAAGCAGGGGGCAGAACCACTTGGCTTTAATGCTCGTGCAGTCAAAGCATCACCTGAGATTGTTAACAGAATAAATGAAGCTCCCCTACCAGCCATTATCCACTGGAAAGGCTATCACTGGGTAGTTTTGTATGGCAAGCGGGGCAGAAAGTACGTCATTGCTGACCCAGGTGCAGGCATCCGTTATCTCTCCAAAAAATGGTTGATGGAGGCATGGACAGATGGCGTAATGCTGTTACTTGAACCAGACCCCGTTCGCTTTTTTGAGCAACCTGAAGATAAAGTTGGTGGATTTGGTCGCTTTCTGAAGCGCGTCTCGCCTTATCGAGGTATTCTGTCTCAGGCATTTGTAATTAACCTCGTCCTAGGTTTACTATCCTTAGCTTCCCCATTTCTGCTGCAAATTCTCACTGATGATGTGCTGGTTCGGGGAGATACAAAACTGCTCACAGGTCTGGTTATTGCCGTTGTGGTAATGCACCTCGTCAGCAGTAGCCTCCAATTTGTGCAGTCTAACCTAATTGCCCACTTTACTCAACGCTTAGAGTTAGGGTTAGTCCTAGAATTTGGGCGACAAATTCTCCACTTACCCCTGACTTATTATGAAACCCGTCGCAGTGGCGAAATTGTCAGCCGCCTGGGAGATATTCAACAGATTAATCAGCTAGTTTCCCAAGTTGTCGCCACTTTACCCAGCCAGTTTTTTATTGCCCTGATTTCCCTTGGTTTCATGCTGTTCTATAGCCAGAAACTAACTATAGTAGCTGTCATCATCGCCGTACTGATGACTGTATCTACCATTATTTTCCTACCAACATTACAGCAAAAGACTCGCAATGCCTTGGTTACAGATGCAGAAAACCAAGGTGTGCTAGTCGAAACTTTTAAAGGCGCCCTCACCCTCAAGACCACCACAGCTGCTCCTCAATTCTGGGATGAATTCCAAAGCCGCTTTGGTCGCTTTGCTAATCTGATGTTCAGTACAATCCAAATTGGGATTATTAACAATGTCTTCTCTGGATTAGTTTCCAACATCGGCAGCGTTGCTTTGCTTTGGTTTGGTAGCACTCTTGTAATTAGCAAAGAATTAAGTATCGGTCAACTGCTGGCTTTTAACAGCATGAATGGCAGTTTTATAGCCTTTATTGGGGCTGTAATCGGATTTGTGGATGAATTCATTCGCGTTAAAACAGCTACCCAGCGCCTTACAGAAGTCATTGACTCCACACCAGAAAATCAAGACGATAGCAAAAAGCCCTATGCTAAAATTCCCAGCAAGGCTGATATTATTTGTACTAATCTTAATTTTCACCACGCTGGAAGAGTTGATTTACTAGAAAACTTCTCCATAAGTATTCCCGGCGGTAAAGTAATTGCCCTGATTGGTAAATCTGGCTGTGGTAAAAGTACCCTAGCGAAACTAATTGCAGGTTTATACACTCTGCAATCCGGTAATATTCGCATTGGTCTTTATAACCTGCAAGACCTCTCACTAGATTGCTTCCGTCAACAGATTGTCCTTGTTCCCCAAGATGCTCATTTTTGGAGTCGATCGATTCTTGAAAACTTCCGCTTAGGCAATCCTCAAGTTACCTTTGAGCAGATTGTTAGAGCTTGCCAGATTGCTGGTGCAGACGAATTTATTAGTAGACTCCCCGACAAATATCAAACCATCTTAGGAGAATTTGGCGCAAATATTTCCGGTGGGCAACGGCAAAGGTTAGCCATCGCCAGAGCGATTGTCAATGACCCGCCGGTGCTGATTTTAGATGAATCCACTGGTGCCCTCGACCCGGTGAGTGAAACCCAAGTGCTAGAACAGCTACTGGAACACCGCCAGGGAAAAACCACGATTATGATTAGCCACCGCCCCAGAGTAATCCAGCGAGCAGATTGGATTGTCCTACTGGAGCAAGGTCGCTTAAGACTGCAAGGTTCTCTTGAAGATTTAAGCTCCCAAGCCGGAGACCACTTGGACTTCCTAATTCCCTGAAATATTTACCATTTATGGAGCATCATGGTTAGCACACCTGAGCAAGATTTTCTGCCCCCAGTTCAAGACAACGAGTTTCTGCCGCCGATTAGTCGTTGGACTACCCTTGGCGGGCTGCTCATCGTCGGTTCTATGGGGGTAGCCATCACCCTCGCCTCTGTAACCAAATACAACGTCACTGTCAAAGCCGAGGCAAACATCCGTCCTGCTGGCGAATTGCGACTGGTTCAGGCGGCTGCGGAAGGTCCAGTTATGCGCGTTTGGGTTAAAGAGAATCAAGTTGTCAAAAAAGGAGATGTCATTGCTACTATCGACGACTCTCGCCTTCAAACGAAAAAAAGTCAACTGCAAAGCAACATCCAGCAGACCCAGTTACAACTCGTTGAAATCGATGCCCAGATTAGTGCCCTCAATCGGCAGATTATAGCCGAAACTGACCGCTTCACCCGTGTTGTCGCTGGTGCTAAAGCTGAACTCTTGCACCGCAGCCGGGACTATCAAAACAAACAAATTACTACTGTTACTGAAGTCCAAGAAACCGAGGCGAACGTCCGGATCGCCCAGGAGGAGTTACAAAAAGGTTTTGCGGATTTAAAGTCAGCACAAGCTAATTTAAGTGCGACTCAGGCTGCCTTGGGAGCAGCTAGATCAAAGCACAACCGATATCAGAGTGTAGCCAATGAAGGAGCGCTTTCTAAAAATCAATTGGAGGAAGCACAACTGGCTGCTGACCAGCAATCGTCAGCCGTTGAGGCGCAAAAAGCGGTAATTGAGGGACAAAAACAAACAATTGAACGGTTGCAACAAGCTGTCGTGGCAGCTTTTGCCAGACGGCGAGGCGCAATGGCTGCACTCAATCCGACTAATGCAGAAGTTGCGATCGCTTCTGAGCGCATTGGTCAAGAAAAAGCTGCGGGTGTTGCCAGTGTCGCTACATTAGACAAAGAACGCAAAGCTCTCATCCAGCAACGGATTGGTATTGAGCAAACAGTTGAGCGCGATACCCGCGAACTCAAACAAGTGGAAATCGACCTCAGCCAGACTGCTATTACTGCCACAGCAGACGGTATCATCTCTAAGCTAAACCTGCGAAACTCCGGTCAAACTGTGCGCCCTGGAGAGGAAATGGCCCAAATTGTCCCTAGTGATGCCCCATTGGTGGTCAAAGCAGCGGTGGCATCTGAGAATAAAAGCAAGTTGAAAGTCGGACAAAACGTAGTTTTGCGGGTTTCTGCCTGTCCTTATCCAGATTACGGTACTCTTAAAGGTAAGGTCAAAGCGATTTCCCCAGATACGTTTTCCCCTCAAAAGAATAGTAATGATGCGCTTACCTCTACAACAGCTACTGGGCAGAAAGCGGTTGCAGGAGGTGCCTTCTACGAGGTAACAATTGAGCCAGAAAGCCTTGCTTTACATCATGGGGAAAAACTGTGTTCCATCCAATTGGGGATGGAGGGCAGAGTCGATATTATTTCCAGAGATGAGACTGTACTCCAATTCTTTCTCAGGAAGGCAAGGCTGATCGCAGATTTGTAAGGTTACTCACACCTTTGCGCTTTCCAGACTCAATCTACATCGTTTTGTAATTTGGATGAGAACTTTTTGAAAAAGTTCTTAGAGGTTGCCAACAGTGTTGCAAAGAATATGTACAGTGACTTTTTATTTGACGTGAAGACATATTAGTGCCGTTAAAGAGGCAAAGCTAAACCTGGCTTGCTTTTTTGGCTCAATCTAGCGAAAGCAATGCTGATAGTCAAATGCTAGAACGCGCTCGCAAACTTTCTCTGTAATCCTGTAAGAGGAAAGGTTTTGCTCAGCGACACAAAATTGTCTCGATGTCATTTAATTAGGCATTGTACATTTATTGAGGATTCATCAATAATTGGTGCTGCTTGCTCTGGGATAGTTTCAATCTCAAGCGCATCTCGAATTTCTTCAGCCACGTCTGGGTCTTTAGCTTCAAGCTGCGCGATCGCTTCCCGGACAACCTCTGGGGGGTATTTAGCCGCAATTTGTTTGATCGCTCGTGGCCCAGCGACCAAGGCGTCCTCTAATAAAATCGCTAATTTTTTAGAAAGTGGCGAATTCGTAACTACAGTGACTACAGTAGCATCTAAAGCCTTATCAGATAAGGATTCCGACTGTAGTCTAGCCTTGACTACAGTATGACTACGCTTGACTACAGTAGGCTCGTTTACTGTAGTCACTGTAGTTAAAGGTTCCGAGGTACTGTAGTCAGGTTTAACTCGCTCTGTGTCTAGGTTTTGGGGTACTGTAGTCACTGTAGTCGTAGTCAAAGTTAAAGAAACAGATTTTTTGACTGTAGTCACTTTTGTACAGTGCCTAATTAAATGACATCGAGACAATTTTGTGTCGCTTAGCAAAACCTTCCCTCTTACAAGCTTATAGAGAAAGTTTGCGAGCGCGTTCTAGCATTTGACTATCAGCATTGCTTTCGCTAGATTGAGCCAAAAAAGCAAACCAGATTTAGCGACGGCCTCTTTAACGGCACTAATATGTCTCCACGTCAAATAAAAAGTCACTGTACATCGGCTTTTAATTTTGCAGTTGTCCCTGACTTGCCAAGTCTGTACCAATGAGTGCCTCAGTCTCTTCTTTTGACCAAGTTTTGAATTCCAGAATTTTTTGGCTTACGAGGGGCATAATCACCTCGAACTCATCAGCATATCCAAAAATCCCTGCCTAGGGCTTGGAAGTGCTGCTGTTCGGTCAGGATATCAAATTTCTCATTTAAAGCTGGAAACTGTTACAGCTCACTCAGCCTATTCATCTATTTTCAGCTTCGGCAGTCGTCTGAGCGCCTCTGGGATAAAGGTAATCTGATTTCCAGTGAGGTAGAGTATTGTCAAATTGGAAAGTGGCCCGAGCGCCTCTGGGATGAAGGTAATTTGATTTTTACGGAGATCTAGCAGTCTTAGATTCCCCAGTTGCCCAAGTGCTTCTGGGATAAAGATAATCTGATTTTCACCGAGGTAAAGTTTTGTCAGATGGGAAAGTTGCCCGAGCGCCTCTGGAATGGAGGTAATCTGATTTTTACGGAGGTCTAGCAGCCTTAGATTCTCTAGTTGCCCGAGTGCTTCTGGGACGGGGGTAATCTGATTTTCACCGAGGTAGAGTTCTGTCAGATTGGAGAGTTGCCCAAGCGCTTCTGGGATAGAGGTAATCTCATTGTTATTGAGGTTAAGGTATTCCAGATTGGACAGTTGTCCGAGTGTCGCTGGGATGGAGGTAATCTCATTGTTATTGAGGTCGAGCCATCTCAGATTGGAAAGTTGCCCGAGCGCCTCTGGGATGGAGGTAATCTCATTGTTATTGAGGTTAAGGTATTCCAGATTGGACAGTTGTCCAAGTGTCGCTGGGATGGAGGTAATCTCATTGTTATTGAGCACAATCGATGTCAGATTTCCCAATTGCCCAATATATTCTGGGATAGAGGTAATTTTATTGTCACCGAGGCTAAGCTGTGTCAGATTCGACAATTGCCCGAGCGCCTTTGGGATGGAGGTAATGTGATTTTCAGTGAGATAAAGCCCTGTCAGATGGGACAGTTGCCCGATATATTCTGGGATAGAGGTAATTTTATTGAAATCGAGACCTAGCCCTGTCAAACGGGACAATTGCCCGATATATTCTGGGATGGAGGTAATCTTATTGCTACTAAGGCCAAGCCATGTCAGATTCGAGAGGTGTCTGATTGCATCTGAGATTTCGGTAATCTGATTGCCACTGAGGTTAAGCCTTGTCAAGTTCGACAGTTGGGCGATCATCTCTGGAATGGAGGTAATCTGATTGTTATTGAAATGAAGCCATCTCAGATGCGTACACTTGAGAATTTCCGGTGGCAACTCTTTTAGCTCCAGTCCCGATAAATCCAGTTCCGTCGATTTTTCTTCGACTGCTTCATCAATTCGTCGGATTGCTTCCTCTCGCGTCATGTCCTTTGTCTTTTCGTAGTATTTATTTTCACGAAGTTCAAAATATTTATGGTTTTTATTTGACTTTCTAGCTTTTAGAAGGGGAGTATCATCTTGAGACAACCGTGCAGTACGCATTTTGATAACCCACTCAGCCTAACATTCTAAGAAATGAGGCAGAAGCTAGAGAGTTTATGATCAGAGCCAGATCAAAGTAACAAATCCTAGAGAAAAACAAAGGACATGACTAGAGA